>DAOSZO010000016.1:0-35753 GCA_035382085.1 Smithella sp. | reverse complement strand
GCTCCGTTTGGCCATGGCAACAATGTCCGCGGGGGAAAAATCATCGCCGGCAATCATCGAAGATACGCGCGGCATCTGGGAGATGTCATGATTCTGACAAAACGAACAGTTGAAATTGCAGCCCACCGTAGCGATGGAAAACGACCTGGACGCGGGAAAAACATGAAAGAACGGCTTTTTTTCAATGGGGTCGATGTTTTCGGAAACCAGCGTCCCGTAGACCAGCGAATACAAAACACCTCTTGTGTTTTCCCGGACGCCGCAGAAGCCTCTTCGGCCCGGTTTGATCGTGCAGACGTGCGCGCAGAGATGGCATTTCACCCATCCATCGGTCAATTTTTCATATAACATAGCCTCTTTGATCATGGATCCGCCCGATGGAGCATCTCCCGGATAATCTCCGGTGCGGCGCTTTGATTTTTGGCTTTCAGGTGAAAGGAGTTGATCACCGGAGACTGAACCGTCCGACAGGTGTATTTGACCGGAAAGGTCATGCCGACGAAAGCGCCGAAAGGATTTTTCCTGATGGGCAACATCTCTTCCAGCTCTTCAAAAAAATCATAAACCATCAGCGGGAAATAAATGACACTCCCCCATTTGACCGTCGTTTCTCCGGCATGCTCGGCCACCATTTTTTTGATTTCGGGAAAGCTGTAAAACCGGATTCTCCGGCTGACAGGAAATCCAAAAATTTCCTTCAGACGCTGCCGGGTCCCGACAAAAGAGTAATTGTTGATATAACCGATAAATACACGGCCCCGACAGACCCTGATGGCTTCGGAAATAATTTGCTGCGGATCTGAAGCCGTTTCCAAAACATTAATGAGGGTGACGACATCAAATTCATTGTCGGAAAAGGGAATGTCATCGGCCTGAGCCAAAACAAACTCGGCGCGGTCGCCATATTGTTGATGGGCGACTTGGAGTTTCTCCGGCGAGGCATCTATTCCCGTCAGCGAACACCACTTGCCCTGAAAGAATTGAAAGTTATCTCCGGTGCCGCAAGCAACATCGAGAATTCTTTCCCCCGGTTGCGGCGAAATTAAATCCAAAACGAGCTCTTTTTGCCGCAGGAAAAAAAATTCGTTGTGCGGCAAATTCAATCGGCCACCGGAAAACCGGTCTGTTTTATAGTCGGCAAACATTTAGGCGACCCCAACATTTTTCGGCAAACTTGCCGATCCCTGCCATTCCCCTCTGTCCTCTTACCGCTGAACGTTTCGAATATAAATAAAAATATAGCTTCTAATTTGCTTTTTTTCAACCACCAATTGCCGACATGTTCCGGCACTTTCTCAAGCTGTTTTCCGTGCAGACCAGGTCATGCTTCTGGGGTTTGGAAAAGATGGCTTCCACAAGAAGTCGTTCGAGTTCCGCGTCGCTCAAGTGGTCCCGCAGGGCTTTTTTTAAATCAATTTCCTTTTCGCTGAGCAGGCACACCCTCAATTTACCATCGGAAGTCAGACGCAACCGGTTGCACGTGGAACAGAAATGATCGCTCACCGGATTGATAAAACCGATTTCCCCCTGCCCCTTCCGAATCCTGAATATTTTCGCAGGACCATCCGCACGGTCTTTTTTGCCTGGAATTTTTTCCAGTGCATAGTGCCGGCTGATTTTTTCAATCAGTTCCCGGCCGGGAATATAGTCATGGCCGCCCGTCAGCTGGTGCTGACCGATAGGCATCAATTCGATAAAGCGCACCTGGTAAGGTTTCCGGATGGCCAGTTGGGCAAAATCCAGCACCTCATCTTCATTAAAGCCCCGAATGGCAACCGTATTGATCTTGATGGGAGCAAACCCGACTTCTTCCGCGCGGGCGATGCCGCGCAAAACCGCCTGCAGGCTGCCGCCGTTGGTAATGCGGGAGTATTTATCAGGATTGAGCGAATCCAGACTGACATTGATACGGCTGATTCCGGCCGCGTATATGCTCGGCGCAAAATCTTCCAGCAGAATGCCGTTTGTGGTGAGACTGACGTCACGCAGGCCGTTGATTTTTTTCAGCGCAGCCAGAAATTCCACACAGCCGCGGCGAACGAGTGGCTCCCCACCCGTGACGCGGACTTTGACCAGACCCATTTTGACGGCCACGGCCACCACACGGAGAATTTCCTCGTAGCGGAGAATATCATCATGCCCTTGAAGGGAAATGCCTTCCTTGGGACGGCAATACACACACCGCAGATTGCAGCGGTCCGTTATGGAAACGCGCAGATAATTTATTTCCCGGTTATATTTATCGAGCATTGCTTTGACCCTTACTTTCGGGGCAATCAATAGCACAAATGCCCGCGACAAGCCATAAATGTTTCTTGACAGACCCTCCTTTATTGATTAAGCAGAAAAACACATTGTTTTCCTGCCTGTTGTTTCATTCACGTCAGGAATCGGCAAAAACCATCGGGAGTTTTTATGGAAAAAATGCCCATTACCAAAGCGGGTTTTGAAAAACTGAAAAAAGACCTGGAAACCCTGAAGAACGTGGCGATACCGGAAAATGTCCGCGATATCGAAGTGGCTAGAGCTCACGGAGACTTGTCCGAAAATGCAGAGTATACGGCCGCCAAGGAACGTCAATCCTTTCTTTATGCGAAAGTGCAGGAACTGGAACATAAACTGGCCATGTCCAATATCATTCAGCTCAAGGGATTAAACACCGACAGGGTTGTTTTCGGCTGTTACGTGAGTCTGGAGGATGTCGACACCGGTGAAAAAATAAAATTCCAGCTGGTCGGACCCTATGAATCCGACATCAATCAAAACAAGATTTCCGTCACCTCTCCCATCGGGAAGGCCCTCATCGGCAAGACTATCGGCAGCGAAATCAAAGTGCAGACTCCCGGCGGAAAGCGAAATCTGGAAATCATAGATATTATGACAGAAGAATAAATAATGGACGCTTTGAAAAGGAATTTTTGTCTCTATTTACGAAGCCTTATCCTCTTCCAGTTCAGGACCAACAGCCAAGTTCCTTTCAGCCTTGTTTCTTCTCTCTCTTCGAGGCAATCGAATCCATCGCCAGCGTGATTTCTTCATGGACCATTCCCCGGCTGCCTTCTTGAAATCTCTGTAGAGCCGCTGAAGCCTCGGAGCCTCCGATGCGGCCCAGAGCCCAGGCGATCATACACCTTACGCGCTCGTCTTCGTTTTCTTCAAACGCTTTGATGAGGTCCGGAACATAATCGGGATCGAGACTGTTGCCCATCGCCCGCGCGGCATTCATTTTCCAGCGCCAGATATCCTCGGCGGACATATAAAACATGTGCGGCCACACATGCTGCAGAAAATAGGTCTGATCCATGTGCAGAAGACGCGGCAGCTTGAATTTCTCCGCTTTTTCTGCAACGCGCGGATTGGGATTTTTTTCAACGCCCAGCCAGGGCGCGTTGCGCGGACAAACATTCTGGCAACGGTCGCAACCGTAAACGTACATGCCCATCGGTTCCCGGAGCTCCCGCGGAGTGAGGCCCTCGCCGTAGTATGTCAAAAATGAAATGCACCGGCACGGATCAATTCTGCCTTCTCCCTTCAGGGCGCGGGTGGGACAGGCCGCCACGCAGGCACTGCGACACCAATCGGGACAATCTCTGATCATACTCGGCTCATCGGCTGGAAACGCGCGATCTACCACCACCGCGATGGGAAAAACAAAAGAGCTCCGGCGGGCAACCCGCCTGGCGTAAAACAAACAATTTTTCCCCAATGTCCCCAATCCCGCACGGGCGGCCGAGAGTCTGTGCGGCAGGTTGAATGGCACCTTGGAATCGATTCCGTTCGCTTGAAGAAATTTCCGGAATGCCTTTATTTTAAGCGCGAGACCGTCTTTCGTCACCCGGTCGTCATCCAGATAACATCGTCCGAAATGACGCTCCATCGCCGGGGGGAAAGACTCCTCGAAATACGACTCGAGAAGCACGATGATGGATTCGGCGCCGGGAAGAATGGTTTTTGGATCGGTTCCCGCAAGAAGTCCCAGTCCCAGTTGCTCCGCCCATTCGTATCCCTCCTGAGACCCAAGCAAATAGTCTCTTTGCGACACAAAAGGTTCGGCCGTCGTAAAGCCGATGTCGGCAAATTTCAATTTCTTCGCTTCCGCGATGACATCCTGTTTCGTAATCATCGTCTCCTGATGGCATCAAATTGTCTCAAATCGAAAAGTCACCCAACGGGCCTTGCCGGGCTACCGGTTAGTCCGCGGCATTGGTTTCGTGGTCTTTTTTCCACATCACGATCACCAGCCAGATGGCGAAAATGCCAAGGGGCAGGGAAAGATGATCGGCCAAAACAGCCTCGCCGCCGGACGACAGAACGCCCCGGCGCCGGACGGTGGCAACCGCCGTCTCTCCATCCATAAGATAAAACGTTTTGGTTGCCGATGACAGAGATTTCAACGAATAGCTGCGCCCTTGATGTTCCAGCGTAAACTGATTGAGAAAATAATTCGGTTTGAAAGCGCGCGCCATGATTTCGGGTCCCCTGAAAAGAAGAAACGGACCGTTGATGTTTTCATGGTAAATGGAGTAATTTTCGCCGGAGATGCTGAAGTCCCCTCTCTCTTTCAGGAGGGACACACTGATGCTGGAGAGGTAGGTATGGCCTTGATACAGATCATAGTCCCACGAAAAAAATCCTCTAGGCTCGAGCAGGATCGTTCTAAACGAACCGGAAATGACTGACTGATTGTCGTCCAAGTGCATCCCCCTTGCCGAGTAAAAAGCGGTATCTTCGTCCTCGACAACGAAAAAATCAAACAGCCAACTGATTCAAGCAAAATCCCTGTTTATAAAAAGCACAGATATTTCAAGCTGTCAATCACAATGAAAAACAGTTTTGACGAAATTCATTGACAACATGATTTTTTGTTTAGTAGATTAACAAAAACATTTCAAGGAATCCCTCAAAGGCCGCCGTGAAATTGCATTGCGTGAATCTCAAACATTTTATTTCCTTATTGATGGTTTTGATCGTTGCAGCCGGTTGCGCCGGAACAAAAGCCCCTGTGCTGAAAGACGAACAAAAACCGGCCGGGGCTCAAGACAAAACAGAACTTCAGAAGCCCCAGGAAAGACAGGCCGTGGAAGCGGCGGATCCCCTCATCGAACTCAAAAAGCAACTCATGAACAACGGCGTGCCCGAAGAATGGATTGACAGACAGCTTCGCGATGAAACCTTCCGTCTGGAGCCGACCATCGGGCAATACTTCCAGCAATCGGCTGAAAGACAAACCGATCTGGACAAAAGGCGTGATCTGGCGTGGTACTTTGCGCGCATGGAAGTGGACGAAAAAATTGAAAAGGGGAAAATATTTATTGAACAACAGCAGGACGTTCTCCAGAAAGCCGAAGCCAAAAACGGAATTCCCAAGGAATTGATTGCCGCCATCATCGGCATGGAAACCAATTTCGCCGATCGTCATCAGCGGGGCATTTTTTACGCTTTCAATTCCCTCGTCTCGCAATACCTTTTTACAAACCGCAAGAAATTTGCCGTTCGGGAACTTACGGCGCTTTACAAATTTTCACAACGGACGGGCCGTCCGCCGCAGTACTTCACAAGCTCCTATGCCGGCGCAATCGGCTGGGGCCAGTTTATTCCCTCCTCGCTGCTTTCGTTTTTTATTGACGCCGACGGCCGGGATGACGACATCGATCCTTTTTCCATTGACGACACCATCTTCAGCGTGGAAAACTATCTGTACAGAAACAACCTCTCCGGCAAGTCGATAAATGAGGGAGACCGCCTGTACCAAGCGGTCTTTGCCTACAATCACAGCGACGCCTACGTGCGGGCGGTCATCTACATTTACGAAGGGCTGAAAAAGCATTTCCGTCCGCAGGAAAGCGGCAAAGCCATTTCTACCTCCCCGGATTAGAACCTGATTTTTTATTTTTTAGATATCCGGCAAAGCTCTGCAGCAGCCAGCCCATGATCAGACCAGACAGCAACAACAAAAAAATCAATACGGCCAGCGACAGCGATAGTTCCCATACCAAGAAACGGACGGTGACCGCTTCCATATTCTGCGCCAAAAAAACGACGGCCAAAAACGCCAGCACGGCCATCATGCCCATTCTGAAGTTCATGTTTTGCCCTCCTTCACGGTTCTGATGTCGGGGGAAAATCTTTCCGCAAGTTGTATTTGATCATCTTCAATTGCAGACCCTTGCGGCTCAGGCCCAGTTTTTTGGAAGCCCGGGTGATGTTGCCGCCGCATTCCTTCAGACACCTCACAATCATTTCTTTTTCCACGTTTTCGACATGCCCCCGGATAAACTCCTTCAAAGGTTTTTTGCTTTCAGCCGCCGGCAGAGTGACGATCTTGTCCAAACCGCGTTTGAATTCTTCCGGAATGTCGCGGAGCGTGATGACTTGATGCTTCGCCAGAAGCATCATCCGTTCCACGAGATTCTCCAGTTCACGGATGTTCCCCGGCCAGTCATAACGCAGAAGCATGGCTTTCACCTCCTCCCGCATCTGAAGGGAAAGCCCCAGTTTCCGGTTAAATTTTTCCAGGAAGTAACCCAGCAGAGGCAGGATGTCCTCTTTTCTTTCCCGAAGCGGCGGGATATGAATCGGAAAAACGTTTAACCGGTAATACAAATCTTCCCGGAAACTTCCCGCCTGGACCTGGCGCAGCAGGTTCTGGTTGGTCGCGGCGATAATGCGCACGTCCACTTTGATGGTCCGCAGGCCGCCGACCCGTTCAAATTCCTGTTCCTGAAGCACGCGCAGCAGTTTTACCTGCATCTCGCGCGGAATTTCCGAAACCTCGTCAAGAAACAGCGTGCCTTTATGGGCGAGTTCGAACTTGCCGGGTTTGGTCACCACCGCACCGGTGAAAGCGCCTCGTTCATAGCCGAACAGCTCGCTTTCCATCAGGGTCTCGGCGATCGCGGCGCAATTGATCTTGATCAGCGGATGATTTTTCCTTGGGGAGTTGTAATGAATAGCATCGGCCACCAGCTCCTTCCCCGTGCCCGTTTCTCCGGTAATTAAGACGGTGGTTGTCATCGGAGCGACCCGCTGAATGGTTTCGAAAATTTCCAAGGTTTTCGCGCTGGCGCCGATCATCCCGATGCGTTCAATCTCAGCGGGAGAGCAGGACAGTTCACTTTCCTTCAGCTGACGGGTCTTGACGGCTTTGTCCAGGACATTCTTTAAGTCATCGATGTCGAACGGCTTGGTGATGTAGTCGAAAGCTCCTTTTTTCAAAGCCTCCACGGCGGTCGCCACCGTGCCGTGCGCGGTAATCATGATGACGGGAATTTCCGGATGGCTGTCGGAGAGGCGCGTCAGCAGCTCCATGCCGTCGATATCCGGCATTTTCAAATCTGTGATCACCACGGCCACATCGTTTTGCTGCAACATCCGCAGCGCTTCCTGGCCGTTGGCCGCGGCGGTCACGTCATAACCTTCTTTCCTGAGCATGGCGGACAGTACCAGACGCATGTTCAATTCATCATCGACGATCAAAATTTTTTTCATTCCTTTTGACTATTACCCTTTGCATTTTAAATCAAGTGGGATTGTCGCCTTCGCTGAATTCGGCGGCTTTCAGCCGGATGACAAATTCAGTGCCGCAGCCGGGGATGGACTGAACTCGAATGCTACCGCCGTGTCCTCTGATAATTTTCTGGCAGATGGCCAACCCCAGCCCCACACCCCTTTCTTTCGTCGTGAAAAACGGCTTGAAAATATCCTTGATCTCCTCCTGGCTTATGCCTTTCCCCGTGTCGGAAACGCTCATCATGATTTCCCCTTCCCCGTCCGATTTCAGACTCGCGGTGCGCAAGGTCAACATGCCTCCGTCGGGCATGGCTTCCACCGCGTTGAGCATCAAGTTCAGGATCACCTGCATCAGCCGCTGTTCATCGACCGCAGCATCGGGAAGGGTTTCGTCCAATTCCTGGATAAGAATGATTTTCTCCGTCAAACTGTCGGCCGCCATAACGGACACGGCCTTTTTGACGATCGCATTGATGTTCTGCGGTTGAAGGTTCAACTGATCAGGACGCGCGTAATCCAGAAACCGGCTGACGACGCCGTTGAGCCGGTCCGTTCCGTCCACAATGATATTCAACAGTTCTTTTTGCTCAACCGTCGCGGCCTCCGACTGAAGATACTGCGCCGCGCCTTTGATGGATCCGAGCGGATTGCGGATTTCATGAGCCATCACCGGCGCCATTTCCGCCAAAAGCAAGGATTTTTCCTTTTCCAGCTTTTCATCGAATTCATACAGGGAGGTGAAAACATCCTGGCTGTCCGGATAGAAGTAGCCGAATATTTTTCTCAAAATGAACCTGGTCGGCGAAAGGGAAATGACGATCAGAAATGAAGCCGTCAGCAAGCCGGTAAAGGATAGAACGTCTTTGCCGGACAACCAAAGAGCCCCTTGCAGAATCACGGCGCCGGCAAGGGTACTGATGATGATAATCAGGGAACGAGCGAAAAACTCATGCAATTCGCGCAACTGCGGGTAAGCGATAATCAGCAAAATAAAATAAAGCAGCAGGGAAGATACTATTCCGCTCACCACCGGCAGGTTTGCCCCCCAGTGATTCAAAAAGTTCATATGGGCGGCGGCAAAAGCAATCGGGCAGGCCCAAATAAGATAGCCCAGCCTTTTTTTCTCGGTTCCCGACGGCAAGGTTCTCTCGTGAAGAATCAACGCGGCATAACAAAGCACGCAGGCGAAAAAAACATAACCCAGCAAGACGACACGGACCGCCGCCGCCGGAGCAGATGTCGTCAGGACCGCCGCGGCGCCGACGACACTGATGAAGGAAAAAGCCAGGGTTGTTTTCTTTAAAACGAACGATTTGTTCCGTGTCAAAAGGCGAAAGAAATAAAGGGCGCTGGGGGCGACGGCCAAAAGGCCCCAATATTCTATCTTTTTGAGAAATTCTTCATCAAAATAATCCTGCAAAAAGAGAGCAATCCGGGAAATAAAAACAGCCGCGCACAATCCGGAGAACGCCGCATAAAGCTTGCCCCTTTTGCCGGAAATCATCAGCGACACGGCGATGGTAAAACTGGTTGCGGCCAAAACGAAGGTATCCATAACTGCCCTGGAATGATTTTTATATGAAAAAAGCCCGATCCTTTGAAAACATGAAAATTACGGATACAGAGAGGGGGAGTTATTTCATCCCCGTTTTCCCCAAACCCAAAAGGGAAATCTTGAATAGAAACCGGACATCATCTTCCGTCTTTGTGTAATCCATGCCCACGCTCCAGCATTGTTTCTGGTACATGACGCCAATGGTATTTTCCAGGAGCCGATCATTCTCCAGATCCCGGCGCCAGACAAAACGCCCCTCGATATTCGGGGTGACAACGGCTTTCAGGTCAATGCCGATTTCTTCGAGGGAATTCATCGTGTACCGATAACCCACCGAAAGCGCATCGTTGCGCCGGTCTTTCAGGCGCATATCCACGTTGTTTTGTTTCCAGCCGTCATAATAATTGTAGACATTGCGCGATTTGAAAGAAAAATATTCGTGCGGAGACACGTCAAGTTCGATGCCCATGTCGGAGAAAGGCCTTCGTTCGCCGGTCACGCCGTCCATGCTTTTTTTGGCTTCATTGATGTCATAGGCCTGATAGATTTTCAGGCGAAGAAATTCGAGGTAGCGGGGCATGCCTTTTTCATCCCTCATCCTGGCCGTCAGCGTATTGGTCAGGGACCAGCCCAGCGCGTTTTGCTCCGCCAGCGCATCTCCGGAAAAAAGGGAAACGGGTCTGTCAAGCGGAGAAAACGCGGGCCCATAAAAATCCGGCAGGTCGTCTCTGGACACGTTGGGGACATAGGAATAGATGATCTCCGGCTTGATGTCATGCCTGACTTTCTCCCAGCCCATTCCATGAGCGTCATAAACACGGGATAATTGGCTGCTCAACGAAACGGACGCATTGAAAACGGCGTTGCCGCCGCTTTCATCTTCGGCGCCGTCATCATCACGGCTCCAGAATGTTTCCCGGAAGGCCAACCGCGGCGTGAACCTGAGATAATTGTAAAGATTCAGCGGTAAAGAAACCGAAGGGGTCAACTCCACATAATGCCCCTTGTCTCCTTGTTCCCTGTAAAGATAATTGTAATTGCCGGTGAGGTCGTAATAAAGCGGTGTATTAAAAAGCCGCTGCTTTGCGCCTGTCAGAACGACCTGCGGGTAGCGTTGCAACGTCCGATCGTTATTAGCCGCGCCGAAGTCCTCCGTGGAATCCATCAGTCCGGTCAGGCTGAAATTGGACCATCCTTTCACGATTCGGACACTCGATTCCAGATAACGCAGCGACTCATCGGCGAGAAAAGACACTTTTTTAAAATCATCTTCGCCGTCCCGAGCGTAATGATCGGCATAATAATTGTGCGCGGAGAAGTCTTTGAAATACCATGGATCGGAGACCTTTTTCAGATCGGCTCTGACATAAAAATCGGGGCTGAAATCCGTCTGATGATTAAAATAATAAGACCAGCGCTTGTGCGTATCCTGCCAGTCGCGACTGACCGAATCAGCCGTTTCCGTGATGTGGCGGTCATCCTCCAGGTAATCTCCATAGAGCGTTCCAAACGAATGTTCCCCCCAATAATACCGGAATTCGGCGCCCGGCCTGAAGCCCCTTTTCTCAATATAGCGCGGATAAAGGGTGGCATCCATCTGCGGAGAAATCGCCCAGAAAAAAGGAAGCTCGATGTCCAGGCCGTCTTTGTCGCGGGAATAGGCCAGACGGGGCAGCAGAAAACCCGTCTGCCGACGGGTTTTCGCCGGAAAAATCACATAGGGTGTATAGAGAATCGGAATCCCCTTCGTCCGGAAACACGCGCTTTTGACGGTTCCATAACCTTCGATGGTCACTTTCATTTCTTTGCCGGTGATTTGCCAGTCGGGACTCTCCCCGTTGCAGGTCGTGGCCGAAGGTTCTTTGATAAAATAGGTATTTTCTCCCGTCTTCTCTATCTTTTCTCCGCGGATGTAAAAATTGTTCCGCGCGTAAAAGGCGTCCGCCTGATAAGCCGCGCCGGTACGATCCTGAATATTGAAAATGATTTTTTCGCCGCGCAGCGTATCCTCTCCCATCTTTAGAAAAGCGTTTCCCTGCGCCGTGGCCAGATTGTCTTTTTTGTTCACCTCAACATCATCGGCATACAGGGCGGCTCCGCTGTAAAAGATTTTGACCTTGCCCCGCGCATGATAGGCGTCCCGAGCATTGTCATAGCCCATGCTGTCGGCTTCAATCGTCACGGCGTTTTCAGTTCCCTGCGGCGGAATATCTCTTTCCCGGGAAACCGCCCCTTCCCCCTGAATCTGGGCATGCTCATCGCCTGCATCCGGAGCCTGTCCTTTGTAAATCACCATCGTTTTTCCCTGAAGAAGATACATCTCGCCGAAATCGTCCACGGCCTGCTGTCCGGCATCCAGCGCAAAAACGGCAGGGGAAAAAGCACAAACGGCAAAACAGAGACTGATGATAAAAAAAGCGTCGGGCAACCAAAAAGATTTCTTCTTGCCTTGATTTTTTTCACGCCCCGAAGCGTTCATCGTGCCTTTCCCTTTTGAAGCGAACATTTTTTCGTTTTTTCATTATCACAGAAGGCAAGTTTATCAAACGCCTGTTTTATCTCGCCTGCAAGATAAAACGAGCCCGCGGCGCAGATCAAATCATTCTTTTTGGCCAGGGTCATCGACAACGCAATCGCATTTGCCGCGTCCTTCGCGCAAATCGGTTTGTCCCGCATCATTCCACGGGCCGTCTGCAGCAGTTCTCCAAACGGCACCGCACGGGTGGTCTGTATCGGTGTCAAAATGATTTTTGTGGAAAGTGAGATGATTTTTTTCAGCATCCGTCGGTAGTCCTTATCCGCCAATGCGCCAAAAATGAAAATCAGCCGGTGATAGGAAAAATCCTTTTTCAGAGACCGGCATAGTGCGCCGATCCCGGCCGGATTGTGAGCGCCGTCGAGAATGAAAAGAGGCCTGTCACGCAAGATCTCCAGCCTGCCCTCCCAGCGGACTTCCCCAAGCCCCTTGCCCATGGCCTCATCGCCAATCACAAATCCTTTCCTTTCGCAGATCTCGGCCGCCGCCAGAGCCAGTGCGGCGTTGGACAGTTGATGGTCGCCCCGCAAAGGAACGGCCAATCCCCGCAGATTGCGGTCAAGTCCCCGGTAATAAAAAAGACCCCTCGGCTCTCTTCTGATTTTTATATCGCGTCCCACGCGGAAAAGTTCCGCTTTGCGGCGCCGACACACCGACTCAAACACATCCAAAACCTTTCTGGACCTCTCCGCCGTGACACACGTCCCCCGCGTCTTGATGATGCCCGCTTTTTCACGGGCGATGGCCTCGAGCGTTCCGCCCAGATAGTCCGTGTGGTCCCGATCAATGTTGGTGATGATTGAAACAAGCGGTCGGCAAACATTGGTTGCGTCCAGCCTGCCGCCCAAGCCCACTTCCAGGACAGCTAGGTCAACTTTCCGTTTTTGAAAATAAACAAAAGCCACGGCGGTCAGGAATTCAAAATAAGTGACCGGCTGTTGAACCCTCTCCTTCACGCAAGCAATGATCCGGTGAAACTCCCCACGGGGAATTTTTTGCCCGTTGACAACGATTCTTTCCCGCACATCAACCAGATGCGGCGAGGTGTAGAGGCCGACGTTGTAGCCGGCGCTACGCAAAATGGAGGCCGTCATCGCCGCGGTGGATCCCTTGCCGTTGGTGCCGGCAATGATGATCACCGGATAGGCTTTGTGCGGATTTTCCAATCGCCCCAGCAACTTTTTGATGGAGGCAAGACCCAAGTGCATCCGATGAATGTTGAGGCTCTCCAGATATGCTTCAGGGCTGAATCTCATTGTTCCTATGTCGTTGATATTTTTATATTTTATATAACGATTTTGTCTCGGGGCAAGTTAACACACCTTATCATTCCGGGCAATCAATTTTAAAACGGGTCAAGTCCGTCCGAAATCCAGGAGATTGAAGAGAGGGAAAATTTTTCGATCATAACAATCAGGGCTTAAGGCATCGAAAAGATGCCATAAGCCCTGAATTTTTCCGGCGAAAGAATCTTTGTAATTTTAGAACGTCAGGACCAGTTTATTCATCACGATGTAATCATCATTAACTTTCGTTCCTGGCAAATCCTTCCCTTTGAAGTAATCTCCAGTAAACAGATAACCGATGCCCAACATATAAGAGAGGTTGTTGGTTATTTTGTAGGTGCCCGTCAAATCCACTTCCGTCCCGTAAGTGCTGTTCGGAAAACCCTGGGGCTTTTCATCGGCAACCGCGTGAGATACGGACAACATCGCATCCATCTCCGGTTTCGGTTTCACGCCGATCCGGCCCTGAAAGAACCAAGCATTGGTCATGGGACCGGAGACCTGCGAGCCGTCATGACCCGAAATCGCCCCCGCCCAATTCGCCACGTCGTAATAATTGAACATGATCAGACAGGGATTCCAATCATTGCCACCCTTGAGGGTGCCGCCCTCCTGCTTGTCCTTCGTATCGGGATCATCGCCCGACACATAGGCAACCGTGGCACCGACATAAACAGGGGCAAACGTGGCGATTGCATCTATCCAGCCGCTGATGTTTTCCAGCTTCACATCCGTATGAGCATCCGGCTGATCATATTTTTTGTACTGACCTGATGCGTAATTCAATTCCGCCTGCAGATCGACCGGCCCGATTTTCGCGATGACGTACGGGGTGAAAAGCCAATAATACCTGTTATAATTATCCGTCGGCCGTTTTTCGGCGTAACGGTAATAACTGACCTGCAAGCCTGCTTTTCCATCCTTCCATTTGTAGACGCCTTCCACACTGTATTTATCGTTATCGCCGTCCGTGAAACTTGCCGGGGCGGCAGTCGAAGAACTTTGGCTTTGGTCTTTTACTTTTGTGTAGGCAAAATTAAAAGTGAACGGTTCTTTTTTATAAGAATACTTGATACGGCCCAGGGGTTTATAACTGTTACCGAAAATCGTTCCGGTGCTTCCGTCATTCATCATGCCGACGTCAAATGTGCCGATGGGAGATACGTAATTAATGTAGGCCCAATCAACGGCGATATTCTCATTTTCAAAACGGCTCCCCGATGAGTCTTCGGCCAGCGACGGGGGACTTTTCTCCGAATTTCTAGTTCCGCCCCAGATTCTTTCCAGAGCATCAAAACGGGTGATCAGTTTCAAGCCGGGAGAAACAATGAAATCCGTTCCCACGCGCAGTCTCTGATAAAAAAAGGCGGTGCTGGGACTGGTAGTCGCATCGTCGACCCTTGTTTTGTTCAAATACATTCCGGCGACATAATATTCACCGCTCAATTTCACGTCAACCGCGAAGGCCGACGTGCTGAAGACCATCATCAGCCCCAGCGACAACAAAATGAACCCAAATCTCTTCATGTTTTCCTCCTCAAATAAGTTTCGCCCCTCAACGGAGCTTTATATTTGAGGTCCACGCTACAAAAAAGATGTTACATTATGATGACGACAAAGTGAAGAAATGAAAAAAAGATCGTTGCCTGTCCGGATATTTGGCCGAAATCACGAGGAAACAATATTTAAGACAACAGACTCTTCCAGGTGTGACGCTCCAAAAAGGAACCGGGAACGTTTCGTTCCATCTCCTCGAACAAAGCATACGGAACGGCAAAGGTCATCAGGTGGGGATCACTCAACTGCTTGCGAACATAAACGCGCGCGGACAAGTCGGTCAGGCCGACGACAGCACGCGGATTTTTTGATTGAGCTTCGCGGTAAGGATAGATGCCGATCGTCTGGCAACCGGCCGCATAAGGAATAATCACATTTTCATTGCCGCTTCGTCCGTAATTGGCCAGCACTGTCAGGGCCGAGAGCTGATCGGGATTGACAAAAAAAAGGATCGTTTGCGGTTTTTCTTTCGTCGGATCGATACCGGAAAGCGGACGGAACACGACATACTTTGCGGGAATATTCGTCATGGGCAGATTTTCGATGAACTTTTCGACCAGTTCAGGCGTTTGAACGTAGCGTTCACCGTGAAGAAAATTATCGTAGCTTTCACGCGTCATGAACGGTTTGACGCTTTCGGCAAGTTCCTTCCCTCCCGGGCGTTGGGCGTTGCCGACGGAAAGAAAATGACAGAACCCTTCTTCGCCTCCGGGGAAATTCTTGTACAGGTTGCCGAATCCCAGACCAACACCGCCGCCAAAACAGCCGAAGGTCTTTTGATCGGCAACAGCCATCTTGCCTTTGGCCGCGTGAAGCGCCAGCCACATCACGCAACCCCACTTGCCCTCGGCAAATTGCATAACCGCATCCGGTTTTTCATTCGACCACAACAGCGCCACCGGCTGATATTTTGACTGAATCGCTCTGGCAATCGCGCTTTCCATATTTTTATTCGATCATATTTTGAATCACGCGTCAATCTTTCAAATACTTTTCAAACAATTCCTTGCTCCAGTTGAGCTGCGTACCAGCCGCCTGCAGCGAAGCCAGAAGCAGCGCTTCCGAGACCTCTGCCTTTGTCGCCCCGGCTTCAAAAGCGTCTTTGAGGTGGTGCTCGGTGCAGTGATGGCAGCGGAAAACCAAAGCAACAGCCAATCGGATGAGTTCTTTTGTCTTGGCATCTAAAACCGTTTTTTGCCGCGCCACATTAGAAAAATGCTGATACCCATTTCCTAAAGGCGACTTTCTCAAATACCACGGAGTTTCATCATTCATAATGTTTCTCCTTTGATTGGGGGAAGAATATTATTATGGCGTGTTCCCTGTCGGGGGGAAATACAAGGACACCTTCGTGCCCTGACCCAGCCGGCTTTCAATTTCCATTCTGCCGCCGTGGGCGATCATCAGGTGCTTCACGATGGACAAGCCAAGACCCGTGCCGCCCAATTCACGCGACCGGGAACGGTCAACCCGATAGAAGCGTTCGCCCAGCCGATGAATTTCATCCGCGGGAACGCCGATGCCCGTATCTCGGATCGAAACAACCACCTCCCGCTCTGTGGCCGACGCTTCGATGAAAACGCTGCCGCCCTCCGGCGTGAATTTAACCGCGTTATCCATAACATTGACCAGGATTTGAGTCAGTTTGTCTCGGTCCGCCCTGATGGGTGCAAGATTTTCCTTGAGGTTGTTGTATATGACGATTTTTTTCGACGCAGCTCTGGCCTGCACGAGAGAAACAACATTTCCCACCGCCGATGGAAGAGAAACGTCCTCAAAATTCAACTTTGTTTCTTTCATTTCGAGATTGGATATCACAAGCAGATCGTCCACGAGCCGGTTTAATCTCTCGGCCTGCTTTAAAATGATGTCCAAAAATCTTTGGGTTTCCTCGACATCCTCAACGGCGCCGCTTTTGAGGGTTTCCAGATACCCGATAATGGCCGTCAGCGGCGTCTTGATCTCATGGGTCACATTGGCGACAAAATCCGTTCTGATTTTCTCGAGCTTTTTGAGCCTTGTGACATCATGAAAGACAATCATCGTTTTTTCACCCTCGGGATGGCCATGGACAGCGGAGATGCTGATGTTCAGGATGACCGGTTCCGCGGCAACGAGGACGATTTCGCGCGAAAGCGTTTCTTTGGTATTTTTAAATTCGGCATACGCTTTCTGCAAATCGACGCTCCGGAAAGCCTCCATCAAGGTCTTGCCGCATATGTCATCGTATGGCGCCGAGAGCATTTCGGCCAGGACCGGCGAAACAAATTCAATGACGCCCTGGTCATCCAAGATCAAAATCCCTTCGGTGATGCTGGTCAACGCCGCCATCAGTTTGCTTTTCTCTTCGTTGGCAACCCGGATCTTATCCCGAAGCTCCTCCACCAGAAAATTGATATTGTCGGCCAGCTTCTTTGTTTCATCGGCCGTGTATAAAATAATCGTGCCGACCGGTTCTCCCTGCCGCAACCGTTCCGTGAATCTTTCCATGGCTTTGATCGGTTCAGCCAGCCGGTAAGCTATGAAAAGCGCCATCAGCAATGCCACAGCGGCGACAATGGCGATGGCAAAGAATATGGATTGGTAAACCTTGTCAATGACCGTCTGCACCTGATGCAGCGGACGTGCCAGCCTTACATAACCGGTGATGGCGTCGCCGTCCCTGACGGCCACCGCCACATAAAGCATGTCGATGTTCAGCGAACGGCTGAACCTTATGGATTTCCCGGAGCCCTTGAGCCGGGCTTCCTGAACCTCAGGCCGGTTTAAATGATTGTCCAGCTGGGCGAGGTCTTTTTCCGAATCGGCAAAGACCCGGCCCCGCGCGTCAATGAGCGTGATGCGGCTGCCGGTGATTTGCGCCCTTTGCGCAACCTGTCGTTGAATCTCTTCCCGCGGACTGAGTTCAATGAGTCGGGCGGCGGACAACATTTCGGTTTCTATCTGGGACGTTAAAACGCTTTTCACTTCGTCACGGAACAAAAGATCCAGAACGAGAAATGAAAGGCAGATCACCACCAGATAGCTGAAGAATATTTTGAAAAAAAGATTTTTATTCACGGGGATCCCCCGATACTTTCGGCTCCCCATGGCGCACGTTTTTACCCGTGAGCATATAGGTGACCATGTCCGCGATGCCCTTGGTATGATCGGCGATGCGCTCGAGATTTTTGGAAACCTGCATAATGAGCAAAGCCCTGTGAATGTTTTTCGAATCTTCCATCATAAATGTGAGCAATTCTCGGAATATCTGCTCATTGAGGTCATCCACCTCCTGTTCGTTTCGCCTGACCCTGTCGGCTTTCTGCAGATCCCCCCGGATCAGGGAATCCAGGGCATCCCTGATCATTGCTTCGACCAGGCCGGCCATCCGCGGCAAGTCGATATAGGGTTTGAGTTGCGGTTCTTCATTTAACTGAATCGCCTTTTCGGCAATGTTCACGGCCATGTCGCCGATGCGCTCGAGATGGCCGGTGATTTTGACCGCCGTGGTGATAAAACGCAGATCAATGGCGGCGGGCTGTCGCAACGCCAGAATCCGGATGCACCGCTCTTCGATTTCCGTATCCATTTTATCGATTTCGTCATCATCCCGAATCACTCGACGGGCCAGTTCAGTGTTTCTTTCCGTGAGAGATCGCATGGCCGTCTGAATGGCTTTCTCCGTCAACCCCCCCAGATAGATGAGCGCGTTTTTGACTTCCTGCAGCTCCATTTCGTAATGGAGAGAGGTATGCCTTCGTTCTTCCATCATACATCCTCCAATCATCCGAACCTGCCGGTGATATAATCTTCCGTCTGTTTCACGTCCGGATTGGTAAAGATTTTTTCGGTGCTGTTATACTCTACAAGATTTCCCAGATAAAAGAAAGCCGTCTCATCGGAGATCCGCGCCGCCTGCTGCATGTTGTGGGTCACGATGATGATCGTATAATCTTTTTTCAACTCTTCGATCAACTCCTCTATTTTGGCCGTGGAAATCGGATCCAGCGCCGAGGTCGGCTCATCCATCAACAGAACATCCGGTTTCATCGCCAGCGCCCGGGCGATGCAAAGCCGCTGCTGCTGTCCGCCGGAGAGGTTCATGGCGGACTTGTTGAGGATATCCTTGACCTCCTCCCACAGCACGGCCTGTCTCAAGCTTTGTTCCACCAGCGCATCCATATCCTCCACTTTGACACCGGTCAGTTTCGGCCCATACGCGATATTATTGTAAATCGTCTTCGGAAAAGGATTGGGCTTTTGAAAGACCATGCCGATTTTGCGGCGGATTTCCACCGGATCGACATCGGGCGCGTAAATGTTTCTGCCCTCAAAAAGAATCTCTCCCTCCACTTTTGTCCCGTCAATCAAATCATTCATCCGGTTCAAAAGCCTCAGCAACGTGGATTTTCCGCATCCCGAAGGGCCGATCAGCGCGGTCACCCTGTTTTTCCTGAAGCGCATGGTAATATTGTTGAGCGCCCGGCATTCGCCGTAGTAAAAGTTTACCTGACTCAATCGGATGATCTCTTCCTGTTCCATCGCTACCACCTTTTATTTCTTCGCATGTAACCGCGGATGATAATCGCCGTCAGATCAATGCCCAGTACAACCGCAACCAAAACCAGCACCGTTCCGAACTGAATGGGGCGCGTGGCCTCGATATGGGTTCCGGCCGTCGCCAGCACATAAATGTGATAGGGCAGGGCCATCACCTCGTCAAATATTGATGCGGGCAGTTTCGCCGTGAAAAACGCCGCGGCCGTAAACATGATCGGAGCGGTCTCCCCCGCGGCGCGGCCGATTCCCAAAATGGAGCCGGTGAGAATGCCGGGCAGCGCGTTCGGCAAAACAATCCGGTAAATGGTCTGCCATTTGGAAACGCCCAACGACAGGGAAGCTTCACGAAACGTCTGCGGAACCGATTTCAACGCTTCCTCCGAGGCCCCGATGATGGTCGGCAAAATCAGAAATCCGAGCGTCAGCGAACCGGCCAGGATGCTGGAGCCGAATTTCAGAAAAATCACAAAAAAGCCCAAACCGAACAGTCCGAACACGACCGAGGGAACACCGGCCAGACAGTTGATGCCGACTTTGATGATGCGCACGATCCTGCCCTGCCTGGCATATTCCGTCAGGTAAACGGCCGATGCAATGCCGAGCGGCAGACCGATCAAAATCGCGCCCAGCGTCAGGTAAACCGTCCCGACGATGGCCGGCAGAATGCCGCCCTTCGTCATCGAATTCGTCGGCGGTTGGGTGATGAAATCCCAGCTGATGACCGAATACCCGTTGTAGATAATGTATAAAATAATGCCCCCCAGCGTCAGGGTGATCGCGAGGGCCGCTCCCCTCACCAAAAGAAAGAAGATCTGCTGTTTAAAATACCGCCATTTCATCGCCCGGTCTCGAACCATCTTCCTGTCCTCGAAATCACAGTGTCGCGGAACCCGTCTGGCGGAATTTATGGGAGATGTAATCCGCGATTAAATTAAACGCCAGGGTCATGAAGAAAAGGATTATGCCGATGGCAAAAAGCGCATGGTAGTGAAGACTGCCGTAAGGCGTTTCTCCCATCTCCGCCGCAATGCTTGCCGGCATGGGACGCACCGAATCGAAAAGGCTTTCCGGAATGGCTGCCGCGCCTCCCGCCACCATCAAAACAACCATGGTCTCCCCGATAGCCCTAGCCATGCCCAGCATGATCGCTGTGGAAACCCCCGAAAGGGCGGCAGGCAAAATGACTTTTGTAATGGTTTCGAATTTCGTCGCTCCGAGCGCGTACGACGCCTCTTTGAATTCCTGGGGCACCGCATAGAGGGCGTCTTCAGAAATGCTGGAGATGGTCGGAATCGCCATGATGGCCAGGATCATCGAGGCATTGAGGATATTCAACCCCGTGGGCAGATCAAAAGTTTCCTGCAGCCAGGGTGCGACAATGACCATGCCGAAAAATCCCAGCACAACCGACGGCAGTCCCGCCAGCAGTTCGATGACCGATTTCAGGCTTTCCTTGACCGCCCGCGGCGCGATTTCAGAAATATATATCGCGGCCAGCACGCCCAGAGGAACGGCGATTATGGTCGCCACAAACGTCACGATCAAAGAGCCGACAATCAGCGGGAAAATTCCAAAGGAGGGCGGGTCGTAAGTGGGATACCATTCCCTTCCCAAAACAAAATCTTTTATCGAAACGTGCCTGAATGTGGGGACGCCCTCGCGAAACAGGGAAAACACAATCAGCCCCAGAACGATGACCGAAACCAAGGCAATCACAAAAAATAAATATCGAATGATAATTTCTTTCGTCCGGCGATTCATGCGATTTGACCCCTCTTTTTTCAGGCCGATGTCTTTGAAGATGTTTGCTGAGGCTCGCAGACGGCGAACCTCAGCGCATGGTGGACCGTGGTGATATTTTATTTCCTGCCCGATTTTTTCAAATCCATCAAAGGAACAAACCCTTCCCTGGCCACGATTTCCTGGCCTTCCCTTGATTTGACAAAGGCGATGTATTTGGCGACGTCACCCTGCGGCTCCCCGTTGGTGTACATATAAAGTTCCCGGGCAAGGGGATATTCCTTGGAAAGCGCCGTCTGCGCTGAACCAATCACGCCATTGACCTGCAGAGGCTTGAGGCTCTTGTTGAGATAACCGATTCCCACATAACCGATCGCATAGCGGTTCTTCGACACCGCTTGAACAATGGCGCCGTTGGACGCCAGCATCTGAGCGCTGGGAGCAACCTTTGATTTCTTCATCACAAAGTGATCCCAGGACTCGAACGTTCCGGAAGATGAGTCGCGGGAAATGACCACAATTTTCAGATCGTCTCCGCCGACTTCTTTCCAGTTTGTAATCTTGCCCTGATAGATCTGACTCAACTGGTCAACGGATAAATTGGACACCTTGTTTCTCGGATGCACCACGGGAATAATGGCATCGTGCGCCACCACGTGCGCCACCGGCTTGACGCCTCTGCTTTCCGCCAGCGCGATTTCTTCCTTTTTGATTTCGCGAGAGGATGTGGCAATATCCGTCGTCCGGTCAATCAGCGCCTTGATGCCTTCGCCGGAGCCGCCGCCGGAAAGCGACATATGCACGGTGGGATTTTTTTTCATGAAGGCTTCCAGCGTTGCCTGCGCGACGGGCAAAACCGTGGTTGATCCTTTGATGACGATGGATGACTCCGCAAAACACGCTCCAGAGATCAGCGTGAAAGCGGCAAAAGTCATGATGGTTTTTTTGAAGATTTCCAGCATAGAAAATGGACCCTCCTTTTTATTTGTTGGGACCTTTCTACAGAAATCATGTTACAGTTTGATGACAGATGTGCGAAAATTAGAAAACAGAATGGCGGAAAATCCCAGGGAAACCCGAGCGAGCTCATTGGATATCGGCGAATTTGTAGCCGAAACCTCTAACAGTCAAAATATATTGAGGATTTTCCACGTCCTTTTCAATTTGAGAACGCAGCCGCCGGATATGGACATCCACCGCCCGGTCGGTAATAAATGTTTCATCACCCCAGACATGATCAATAATCTGATTTCGGGAATAAACCCTGCCGGGATTTCGCGACAGAAAAAAAAGAAGTTTCAGTTCCGTAGGACTCAGGTTGACAACCCTGCCGTTTACCGAAACCGAACAGGACGCGTAATTTATCTTTAAGCCCCCGTGGGCAAACTCTTTTTGATCCGAGGGTTTCTGAAGTTCGCCCAAGCGGCGCAACAGGCTGCGCACCCTGGCGATTAGTTCTTTGACGCTGAAAGGTTTGGTCATATAATCATCAGCTCCGATTTCAAGGCCGATGATTTTGTCCATTTCCTCGCCCTTCGCCGTCAACATGATGATGGGGAGCCCTGCGGTTTGAGGATGGCGGCGAAGCTGTCTGCAGACATCGAGACCGTTCATGCCGGGCAACATCAAATCCAGAATCATCAAATCCGGACGATGATTTTTCACCTGCCTCAAGGCGCTTTCTCCATCAGAAGCGCCGATAACCGCAAAGCCCTCCTTCTTGAGGTTGTAGGACAGCAATTCGACAATGTCTTTTTCATCGTCAACGACTAATATTTTTTTCATAGTTTTTCAGGTATGATGGCACAGGGAACCAATCCGTTTTGAATGAAAGCGTTTTCAGGGATTTGAACGCCGTCACGCAAACTTTTTTTGACTGCTGCAGGGAATTCAAACGGCTTTGCAAAATGTTCAGTCCGGTATAATTTTGTAAACCTCATCGCCCGGACGGACACGGTCGGAAACCTTGATGCCGATGAAATCGCCTGCCACCGCTTTGGGAACCGCTTTGTTGTCGACCTCCATGGACTGCACCACATCGGTAAAATCAGTCGTGTGTCCCAAAAATTTGATGCTGTCCCCCACGGCGATTTCCCCATCCGTAATCTTGACCGCGGCCACTGAAGGTTTCGCAAAATATTTCATCACTTCGCCGACTTTCTTTTCTGTCATAACGAAAAACCTCCGTCTTTGAGAGTTTTACGGAACCGCAAAACCCAAAGTTTTTTGTAAAATACATTTTTTGCACCCAAAAAACAACAAAAAAGGCAGGGTTGAATCCCTGCCTTTTTCAAAACCGATTCGTTGTCCGGCTATTCTTTTTCTTTTGTTTTGGCTTTCGTTTTTGGCTTGGCTGCCCTGCCTTTGGCCTTTTCCTTCTTTTTTTCATCGGAAATGAATTCGATAATGGAAACCGGAGCGTTGTCTCCGTAGCGGTAGCCGGCCTTTATAATTCTTGTGTAACCGCCGGCGCGCTCTTTATACCGTTCGGCCAGTTCGCCGAAGAGTTTGCTGACCATGGACTTGTCGCGCACGACAGCCAAAGCCTGACGGCGCGCATGCAAACTTCCTCTTTTCCCCAAAGTGATCATTTTCTCCGCCAGTTTTCTCAACTCCTTGGCTTTGGCATCGGTTGTACGGATCCGTTCATGTTTGATAATCGAAGTGACCATATTCCTAAGCATCGCTTCCTTGTGGCTGGAAGTTCTGCCTAATTTTCTGCCTGCTTTACCATGATACATCGCTTATCTTCCTTTCCTCTTTTTATAACTTGTCCGGTTTTACCGATTCTAGTTTTTGATGTCCACATTCATCCCGAACGACAGACCGTATTCACTGAGAATTTCTTTAATTTCACTCAAAGACTTCCGGCCGAAGTTCTTGGTTTTGAGCATCTCCGCTTCCGTTTTCTTCACCAACTCTCCGATGGTGCTAATGCCGGCATTTTTCAGACAATTTGCCGAACGAACGGAAAGTTCCAGCTCCTCGACGGAACGCAACAAGATCTTGCTTAAATTATCCTCTTCCGCCTGTTTTTCCAGAACCGGTTCTTCTTCCACTTCCTCGAAGTTAATGAACACGTCGAGCTGTTTCTTTAATATTTTTGCGGAATAGGCGATGGCATCCTCCGGCTTGACGCTGCCGTCCGTCCAGACCTCCAACGTCAGTTTGTCGTAATCGGCCACCTGGCCCACGCGCGCGTAGGATACGAAATAGCTGACTTTTTTAATCGGAGAAAAGATGGCATCAATGTTAATGGTTCCTTTCGGTTGATCCGGCTCCAATTCCTTATTCGCTGGCACATAGCCCTTGCCCATTTTGACCATCAATTTGGCTTTAAACGAACCTTTGGAAATCGTGGCGATATGATGATCGGGATTTAAAACTTCAACCGTTCCGTCGGTCATAATGTCGCCTGCGGTCACCGCACCCGGGCGTGAAACATCAATGGAAACTTCCTTGGCATTTCCCGAAAGCATCTTGAAACGGACGCCTTTCAAATTCAAAATAATGTCGGTGACATCCTCTTTGACGCCGGGCAACGTGGAAAACTCATGCATGACGCCTTCAATTCTTACCGAAACAATGGCGCATCCCTGAATGGAAGAAAGCAATACTCGCCTCAAAGCATTGCCCAACGTTATGCCAAAACCTCTTTCCAGAGGCTGAATCGTAAATTCTCCATAAGAATTTGTATGGGTTGCATCATCCACTTCGATACGCTTGGGACGAATCAAGCTTGACCAGTTCCTTTGCATAATTAAATCCATCCTTTAGTAGCTGGTTTGTTTAAAATATTACTTCGAATAAAGCTCGACAACGAGTTGCTCCTGAACAGGCATGGTTAAATCTTCCCGGACAGGCAACATCTTAACGGATGCTTTGAAATTTTCCTTGTCCAATTCCAGCCAGTGAGGCACACCGCGGCGCTCCACCGTTTCCAGTGCGCTGATCACCCGGGCCATGTTTCGGCTTTTTTCCTTGACGCTGACCTCATCTCCAACTTTCAGCAGATAGGACGGAATGTTGACGGATTTGCCGTTCACCAGAAAATGGCCATGGCTAATCAATTGCCTGGCTTCCTGTCGGGAATTGGCAAACCCCATGCGGAAAACCATATTGTCCATTCTTCTTTCCAGAAGAACGAGCAGATTGGTTCCCGTGATGCCTTTTTGTCTGTCCGCCTTCTCAAAGTAACCTCGGAATTGTTTTTCCAGAAGGCCGTACATCCTCTTGAGCTTCTGTTTCTCTCTCAGCTGAACGCCGTAATCAGACCGCTGCTTTTTATGCATCTGGCCATGCTCTCCAGGTGCGTAGTTTCTTCTTTCCAATGAGCATTTTTCCGAATAGCATCTGTCGCCTTTGAAAAACAATTTCAAGCCTTCACGACGACACAACCTGCATGATGATTCAGTATACCTTGCCAAAAAAGCCTCCCTTTATCTTATCTTTTCTTTGGTTTTAAGTTCTTTTCTACACCCGGCGACGTTTTGGCGGCCGGCAACCGTTATGCGGAACGGGCGTCACATCGCGAATTAAGGTAATGGTTAATCCGGCGATCTGCAATGACCGCAACGCGGATTCTCTTCCCGCGCCGGGACCCTTGATATAAACTTGCACTTTACGCATTCCCTGTTCCTTTGCTTTGCGGACGACATCCTCCGCAGCCATCTGTGCGGCGAACGGCGTGCTCTTCCTCGACCCTTTAAATCCCTGCAATCCCGCCGACGACCACGCAATCACATTGCCGCTTAAATCCGTTATCGTCACAATCGTATTGTTAAAAGTGGACTGGATATGGGCAATCCCCTCTGTAATGTTTTTCTTTTCTTTCTTTTTACCTGTCTTTCTGACCGCTTTAGCCATGAACCCTCCCGTTCAGCATCTCATTTACTTTTTCTTGCCGGCGATGGTGCGGCGCGGACCCTTTCTGGTCCGAGCGTTCGTATGGGTTCTTTGCCCCCGAACCGGAAGTCCCTTGCGGTGACGCAAGCCGCGATAACTGCCTATATCCATCAGACGTTTCACGGACATGGACACTTCCCTGCGCAGATCTCCCTCGACCTTTTGTTCCTTATCAATGATTGTCCTGATTGCCGAAATTTCCGAATCTGCCAGATCATCCGTCCGCGTGTCCGGGTTGACTCCCGCTTTCTCCAGAATTTGCCTGGCCTTGGTGGGACCGATTCCGTAAATATACGTCAATGCCACTTCCATTCTTTTATTTTTCGGCAAATCAACACCTGAAATTCGTGCCACGTAAAAACCTCCTGATAAAAACTAGCCCTGACGCTGCTTGTGCTTGGGATTTTCGCAAATCACCCTCAAAACGCCTTTGCGCTTAACGATTTTGCACTTGTCGCATATCTTTTTAACTGACGATCTTACCTTCACAATGACCACTCCTTATCGAACCAAAAAGTTTCACTTTGTCCTGTAGGTTATGCGCCCCCGGGTCAAGTCATAAGGCGAAAGCTCCACCGTCACCTTATCTCCGGGCAGTATTTTGATAAAATGCATCCTCATTTTGCCGGATATGTGAGCCAGCACCTTATGTCCGTTTTCCAGTTCCACCCTGAACATGGCATTGGGCAATGTTTCAATGACCTTGCCTTCAACCTCAATTGCTTCTTCTCTGGCCATAATTTTTTACCTTGCCACTCACGCCTTGATCTTGACCAAAAAAATCAATTCAGCCTGCTTAAGATCTCCGGTCCGTCGTCGGTAATCGCCACCGAATGTTCAAAATGGGCAGACAAACTCCCATCCTGTGTCACGACGGTCCATCCGTCCTGCAATACCTTAACATGGCACTTTCCCTCGTTCACCATCGGCTCAATCGCCAAAATCATCCCCCGCTTGAGTTCGATGCCACGTCCTTTTTTCCCAAAATTGGGGATCTGCGGCTCCTCATGCAGATTTTTTCCTATCCCGTGCCCGACAAAATCCCTGACAACCGAGTAACCGGCTTTTTCAACCGTATCCTGAACCGCCGCGGAAATATCGCCCAGCCGGTTGCCGCTCTTGGCCTGCTCGATACCAGCATACAGGCTCTGCTCCGTGACCTGCATCAGTTTCTCGGCCTTTTCCGACACCTTGTCCACCGGAAGGGTAATGGCCGCATCACCGTAAAAACCGTCGTAGAAAACCCCAAAATCCAGACCGACGATATCTCCTGCTTCCAGAACTCTGTCCGAAGGCATACCATGTACGACAACATCGTTCACCGAAACACAAAGAGCAAAAGGATAACCGCGATATCCTTTAAAAGCCGGCTTCGCGCCTCGTTTTGCCGTAATTTCCTCGGCAAGTTTATCAAGCTCTTTCGTTTTGACGCCCGGCTTTATTTTTTCTCTCAACCTACTTAGGACTTCAGCAACAATACGATTACTGGCTCTGGCTTTCTCGATTTCTTCCGGAAGCTTCAAAATGATCATGCTGTCTTCCGTTATCTCCGGCGAACGATATGCCCTTTTTTCATAAAGCCATCGTATTGTCGGGTCAGCAAGTGCGCCTCTATCTGGCTGGCCGTATCCATGGCCACGCCGACAACAATCAGCAGTGCCGTGCCACCAAAATAAAAGGGAACATTCAGCTGAGAAATCAAGATGCTCGGCAGCACACAAATGATGGAAACATAGATGGCGCCGCTGAATGTCAGCTTCTCCAAAACGTTCTCGATATACTCGGCCGTTTTCTTGCCCGGTCTGATTCCCGGAACATAACCGCCGAATTTTTTCATGTTTTCCGCCACGTCATCCGGCTTGAACGTCACCGCCGTGTAGAAATAGCAGAAGAAAAAGATAAAAGCCACGTATAGCACCTCATACGCCAGCCTGCCGGGAACCAGATAGGACGCAATATCCTTCATCCAGGTTTGAGGGGCAAAGTTGGCGATGGTTGCCGGAAACATGATCACCGATGACGCAAAAATCGGGGGAATAACTCCCGAAGTGTTTATTTTCAGCGGAAGATGTGTCGTCTGCCCGCCATACATTTTCCTGCCGACAACCCGCTTGGCGTATTGCACCGGTATGCGGCGCTGGCCTCCCTCCACAAAAACAATCGCCCCGACGACCACGACCATCAATAGGACAATAAACAAAATGACCAGCACGCCCAGTTCATTGGCCTGAGCCAAGCGGAACGTGTTGCCGATGGCCGCCGGTATCCGGCAGACAATGCCGGCGAAAATAATCAGCGAGATTCCGTTGCCGATGCCCTTTTCCGTAATGGTCTCGCCCAGCCACATGATGAAGGCCGTTCCGGAGGTCAAGGTAATCATCGTCAGCAGCACAAAGCCGATACCCGGATTCAAAACGATCGGCGCTCCGGACGGACCGGCCATCTGCTGCAGACCGAAAGCAATGCCGAATCCCTGAATCATGCTCAAAATCACCGTTCCGTAACGGGTGTATTGCGTGATCTTGCGGCGTCCGGCTTCTCCTTCCTTGGAAAGCCGTTCCAGGTGCGGAACCGCAATGGTCAGCAACTGCAGAATAATCGAAGAGCTGATATAGGGCATGATGCCCAGGGCGAAAATCGAGAACTGGCTAAAAGCGCCTCCGGCGAACATGTCCATCAGGCCGAAAAGCGATCCCTTGGCATGTTCGAAATACGCCAGCAACGCAACGTTATCAATCCCCGGTGTTGGGATATGCACGCCGATGCGATAAACTCCCAGAAGAAGAATGGTGAATAAAATTCTTCTCTGCAGTTCAGGAATTTTGGATACGCCACCCAGACCTTCCAGCAATTTACATGACCTCTTCAACAACTCCGCCGGCGGCGGTGATTTTATTTCTCGCGGCCTGGCTTACTTTTCCCGCCTTTAAGGTTACAGGAAAATCAATGTCGCCCTTTGCCAATACTTTGAATTTTTCACCCTTCTTTCTGAGGATCCCGCTGGTCAAAAGGGCTTCCTCGTCAATGACATCTCCCTTTTTGAATTTGCGGCACAAATCCATAATATTCACTGCAGTGTATTTTTCCCGGAAAGGATTGTAAAATCCTCTTTTTGGCAAGCGCCTGGATAAAGGCATTTGTCCGCCTTCAAAACCGACTCTTATTTTTCCGCCGGAGCGGGCTTTTTGGCCTTTGTGACCTTTTCCGGCCGTGCCACCCTGACCAGAGGCGTTTCCGCGTCCAATTCGTTTTCTATTTTTGACCGCGCCCGCAGGAGCTTTTAAAGAACTCAAATCCATACGCTACTCCTTCGATTCTTCGACAGAAACTAAATGAATAACTTTTTTGATCATTCCGCGCACCTGCGGAGTGTCCGGCAATGTCACCGTCCGGTTTAGTTTTACAAGGCCCATTCCCTTTAAGACTTTTCTCTGTGCTTCGGGACGTCCGATTTCACTTTTTACTTTTTTTATTTTCAACACTTTGCCCATGAAAAACCTCAATACAAATTCAAGGAACTATTTTCCTCTTTGCTCGGCGATTTCGTCGGGGTGCCTCAGCTGACAGAGCCCTTCCATCGTCGCCTTTACCAAATTATGAGGATTGTGAGATCCCAGACATTTCGTCAGGATATTGTGCACACCCGCCACTTCCAGAACAGCTCTCACGGCGCCGCCGGCGATCAATCCGGTCCCTTCCGATGCCGGCTTCAACAATACTTTGCCCGCGCCGTAACGGCCGATCACTTCATAAGGAATCGTCTTTCCCAAAATACCCACTTTCACCATATTTTTCTTGGCCATTTCCATGCCCTTGCGGATCGCTTCAGGCACTTCATGCGCTTTGCCCAAGCCGGTGCCTACCCTTCCGTTGCCATCTCCCACAACAACGATAGCGCTGAAACGGAATCGTCTTCCGCCTTTGACCACCTTCGCGGTGCGATTGATGGCCACCACTCTTTCCTGAAGTTCTGCCTCTCTCATCTCTTTCTTATCCAAAGATCTTCTTCCTCTTCGTTCACCCTTAAAAAAATTAAAATTTCAGACCATTTTCTCTTGCGGCCTCTGCCAACGCCTTCACCCGGCCGTGATAGAGAAATCTCCCTCTGTCAAAAACAATTTTTTCAATGCCCATCGCCTGTAATTTCTGCGCGATCAGTTTGCCGACTTCTCTGGCCGCTTCAACCTTCTTCATGCTGTTGATCTTTTTGTCGACATCTTTGCTTAAGGTCGACGCTTCCGCCACAGTTTTCGCGTTCACATCATCAATCGCCTGAACATAAATATGCTTCAAACTGCGGAATATCGACAGTCGGGGCCGTTCCTGCGTCCCGGATATCTTGGATCTCGTTCTCTTTTCTCTTTTTTCCCTAACTTTCAAAGTCTTTTTAGAAGCCAATTTCCTACCTCTTTACGACAGTTATGTTATCCTTGATTAAGCCGTGGCGGACTTACCGGCTTTACGCTTGATCTGCTCATCAGCATATCTGATGCCTTTGCCCTTATAGGGTTCAGGTTTTTTTAGCGCTCTGATTTCGGCCGCCACCTTGCCGACCAATTGTTTATCAATGCCGGAAACAATGATACTGACCTGCTTATCGACCTTAACGTCAATGCCCTTGGGAATGCTGTATTGCACCGGACTGGAAAAACCCAAGATCAGCTTCAACGTCTTGTCGGCCATTTCGGCACGATAACCGACCCCCGATATTTCCAGTTTCTTTTCAAAACCGGTGGTGACGCCCTTGACCATATTGTCAATCAACGTTCTGACCAAACCATGGAGAGAACGCGCCTTAATGTCGTTCGATTTTCTCTCCACCACCAAATTGCCGTCTTCCATTTTTACGGAAACACCCTCCGGCAACTTCGACATCAGAACGCCTTTGGGCCCTTCAACCTTTATTTCATCAGCGCTTTGGCTTATTTTGACGTTCTTGGGAACCGTCACCGGTTTCTTACCTATTCTCGACATGAACAAGCACTCCTACTCATTATCAAATTTTTCCATCTACCAGACGGTACAAAGGATTTCCCCGCCGACATTCAGCTCCCTTGCTTCCGCGTCGGTAATAATTCCTTTCGATGTCGAAAGGATGGCGATTCCCAATCCGTTTAATACTTTGGGAATATTGTCAGCGGACACATACACACGACGGCCGGGCTTGCTGACCCTTTTAATATTCGTGATCACCGACTTCTTATTGTCGGGATATTTAAGAATAATCTCCAACACCTGCTGCCCTTTTTCGTTTTTGATTTTGTCATAGTTGCTGATATAGCCGGCTTTCTTCAAAACCTTGGCTATATTGACATTCATCTGAGATACCTGCACATGAACCGTCTTAAAACGGGCCTTGTTGGCGTTTCTTATTCTGGTCAACATATCTGCAATCGGGTCCGACATCCCCATGCTTCTTTCTCCTTAAAAAACTAAATTACCAGCTGGATTTTATCACACCGGGAAGTTCTCCCTGGAGGGAAAGCTTCCGCAAACAAATTCTGCACATGTCAAATTTTCTATAATACGCCCGCGGCCTCCCGCAAAGAGGACAACGGTTATATTCTCTGACGGAAAACTTCTTCTTCCTTTTCGCTTTGGCAATCAACGATTTTTTGGCCACTATCAATCCTCCGGAAATCCTATAAACTACTGCCTGAAAGGCATACCCATCATTTTCAGCATAAACCTTGCTTCCTCATCGGTTTTGGCCGTGGTGACGATGGTTACATTCATCCCCTTGATTTTTTCCACCTTGTCATAATCAATTTCAGGAAAGATGATCTGTTCCTGCAACCCGATGGAAAAATTACCCCTGCCGTCAAAAGCATTGGGAGAAATACCGCGAAAATCACGCACCTTGGGCAAAGCCACATTCACCAGCCGGTCAAAGAATTCATACATGATCTGCTTGCGCAAAGTCACGGAACAGCCAATGGGCATTCCCTGTCGAAGCTTAAAGGTCGCGATGGATTTTTTCGCCTTGTTCACGATCGGCTTCTGACCGGTTATGGCCGCCAGTTCCTGCACGGCACTGTCAATAATTTTCACGTTCTGAATCGCTTCGCCCAGCCCCATGTTGACGACAATCTTCTCCATCTTGGGAACCTGCATGGGGTTCTTGTATTTAAATTCCTTGATCAGAGCCGGAACCACTTCTTTTAAATAATAATCCTTTAATCTTGCCATTTTCAGTTTAACCCAATCTTTAAATTACGTCGTTACATTTACTGCAAACACGGACTTTCTTCCCGTCGTCCATTACCTTGCTTCTGACTCTCACGGCTTTGTTGCACTTGTTGCAGAGCAAGCCCACTTTTGACACATGCAGCGGCGCTTCCTTTTCCAGGATGCCCCCCTTGACCTTCTGATCAGGACGTTTATGCTTTTTTATCAGATTGATTTTCTCTACAATCACTCTGTCTTTTTCAGGAATCACTCTCAATATTTTTCCGGTCTTCCCTTTGTCTTTTCCGGAAAGAACTTTCACCGTATCCCCTTTTTTCAATTTGCTTAAGCTCATTTTTCCCTCTGAAAACTTTTTTACAAAACTTCCGGCGCTAGAGATATGATTTTCATGAATTGCTTCGCTCTTAATTCACGAGCCACGGGGCCGAAAATTCGCGTTCCGACCGGCTCCATCTGATTGGTGATCAAAACCGCCGAATTATCGTCAAATTTTAAATATGTACCGTCCGGCCGTCTTACTTCTTTGACGGTGCGCACAACGACAGCCTTCAGAACATCGCCTTTTTTAACCTTGGAATTGGGAATCGCTTCTTTCACGGAAACAACGATCACATCGCCCAAACTGGCGTAACGCCTCTTGGATCCTCCCAAGACCTTAATGCAGGCGACTTTTTTGGCGCCGGAGTTATCCGCAACATTTAATATGGTCTGCATCTGAATCATAATCAAATCCTCTTCTCACGGCTTATCGGGCAAAAAGAATTATTTCGCCTTCTCGATAATTTCCAGCATCCGCCAGCGTTTTTCCCTGCTCAACGGCCGCGACTCGATAATCAAAACGGTGTCCCCTTTTTTGCTCTGATTGAGTTCATCATGAGCCTTATATTTGACGTGTTTGCGCACATATTTATGAAAAACCGGATGTTTCACCAGACGTTCCGCGCGAACAATAATTGTTTTATCCATTCTGTCGCTGATCACCACGCCTTTAACGGTGCGTTTATTTCCTTTTTCAGCCATTTAACTTAATGTCTCCTTTTCTCTCAAAACGGTTTTGACGCGGGCAATATCCTTTTTCAATTTGCCCAGCGTCGCAGTTGATTCCAACTGGCCGGAAGCATGCCGAATTTTCAACCGAAAAAGTTCTTCATTCAAGTCAACAATCTTTTGTTTGAGCTGATTGACATCCAGCGCCCTTATTTCTTTAATTTTCATCAGAAAAATCCCTTGATAAAAACTTTGTAGATATCGGTAATTTATGAGCCGCCAAACGAAACGCCTCTCTGGCCACCTCCTTGGTCACGCCCTCCATTTCATAGAGCACGGACCCCGGCTTTACAACCGCTACCCATCCTTCAGGCGCTCCTTTTCCCTTCCCCATGCGGGTTTCAGCCGGTTTTTTGGTCACAGATTTGTGAGGAAAGATTCTGATCCAAATCCGACCGCCGCGTTTCACATAACGGGTCATGGCGACGCGCGCGGCCTCAATCTGTCTTGAGGTCAGCCAGCCGCATTCCGCCGCCTGCAATCCATATTCACCAAAAGCGATGGTGTTTCCTCTGGTCGCTTTGCCGCCCATACGGCCCTTTTGCAATTTCCGGTATTTCACCCTTTTCGGCATCAACATAAGCTAAAACTCCCTGTTCCTTCCCGCAACAAATGTCCCGATGTCCGTCTTCCTTGCTGCCGGTCTATTGTTCTCCGTCTGCTACTTTTCACTCTTGGACGGCAAAATTTCTCCATGAAAAATGAAAACCTTAATTCCGATCAACCCATAAGCGGTGTGAGCCTCAGCGAATCCGTAATCAATATCGGCTCTCAACGTATGCAACGGAACACGACCTTCCCGATACCATTCGGAACGGGCAATTTCCGCACCGCCCAATCTGCCGGAACACGCAATTTTGATGCCCTTCGCGCCGAATTTCAAAGCGTAACCGACGCATTTTTTCATCGCGCGACGGAAAGCCACTCTTTTTTCCAGTTGCATCGCGACGTTTTCCGCCACAAGCTGCGCATCAACCTCGGGCTTGCGAACCTCCAAAATATTGATGATAATTTCCGCGGTGGAAAACTTTTCCACTTCCGCTTTCAGCTTTTCAATCTCAGAGCCTTTTTTCCCGATGATGATACCGGGCCGGGCCGAATAGATATTCACCTTGGCCTTGTTGGCCGCCCTCTCAATTTCGATTTTGGCAATCCCCGCGTGGTAGAGTTTTTTCTTGAGGTACTTCCTGATTTGCAAATCCTCATGCAAAACTTCGCTGTACTTCTTGTCGGTGTACCAAATCGATTGCCATTTTTTAATATAGCCCAATCTCAATCCTACCGGGTTAACCTTCTGGCCCAATTGCTCGCCTCCTTATTTTTCATCCAAAATAATCGTTATGTGCGATGTTCTCTTTTTAATACCCGCTGCCCTGCCCTGGGCTCTGGCCCGCCAACGTTTCAGCGAGGGACCCTGATCAACGAATATCTCTTTGACATAGAGAATATTTTCATCGATGTTCGGATTCTGCGCCGCATTGGCAACAGCCGATTTCAACACCTTGGCCACGATGCCCGCCGCGTATTTTCTGGTATAAAAAAGGATATGGCGGGCTTCCTCAACGCGCTTGCCTCTGATCAAGTCCACCACCAGTCTGACCTTTTGCGGCGACATTCTAATATACTTTGCAACTGCCTTTGCTTCCATTTTCCATCAACCCCAAAACTTGTCCGCTGTTTTTTAAGCCTTCACCTTCGTTTTTCGGTCACCCGAATGTGAGAAGAAAACTCTTGTCGGCGCAAATTCTCCGAGTTTATGACCCACCATGTTTTCCGTCACATAAACCGGAATGAATTTCTTTCCGTTGTGCACGGCAAACGTATAGCCGACCAGTTCGGGTGTGATCGTGGAACGGCGCGACCACGTCTTGATGACGTTCTTGGTGCCTTCGGCTTCCATTTTTCTGACTTTGGCCAACAATTTTTCTTCTATATAGGGACCTTTTTTAATCGAACGAGACACGCTTCTTAACCTCTTCTCTTGACGATGTATTTATCGGTTCTCTTGTTTTTCCTTGTCTTGAACCCTTTTGTGGGAATCCCCCAAGGCGTGCACGGATGCCTGCCGCCGGATGATTTCCCTTCGCCTCCCCCCATGGGATGGTCAACGGGATTCATGACGACACCGCGCACATGGGGCCGCCTGCCCAACCAACGGCTCCTTCCGGCTTTTCCGATGCTGATGTTTTCATGTTCGTTATTCCCCACCTGTCCAATGGTGGCCATGCATTCAATGAAGACCTTCCGCACTTCTCCGGAAGGAAGACGGACCTGGGCGTAATCGCCCTCTTTGGCCATGAGCTGTCCGTACGTGCCCGCCGACCGGATCAGCTGGGCGCCTTTGCCGACTTTCAGCTCGACGTTATGAATCAACGACCCCAGAGGAATGTACTTCAGGGGCACCGCATTGCCGGGTTTGATGTCCGCCTTCTCGCCGCTGAATAACACATCTCCGACGTTCACCTCCGCCGGCGCGACGATGTACCGCTTTTCACCATCGTGGTAATGGAGCAGAGCGATTCTGGCCGTTCTGTTCGGATCATACTGAATCTCGGCCACCTTGGCCGGAATGTCGTTTTTATCGCGGCGAAAATCAATCACCCGGTATTTCCGTTTGTGGCCGCCGCCGATGTGGCGCGCCGTGATTCGGCCGTAACTGTTGCGGCCGCCTTTTTTCTTCAACGGCTTGAGTAATTTCTTGACCGGTACGGAAGAAGTCACTTCCTCAAAATCGGACACACTCTGAAATCTTCTTCCGGGAGACGTCGGTTTATACTTGATAATTCCCATTGATCCAATCCTCTATCTGTTATACGCCCTCGGCAAACTCAATACGACTGCCCTCGGCCAACGTGACAACCGCTTTTTTCCATGACCGTTTCTGGCC
>DAOSZO010000015.1:0-38403 GCA_035382085.1 Smithella sp. | reverse complement strand
CGAAGCGATCACGCATGCGGCCAACCGGATGCTCTACGGCATGCGCGTCACCGACATGCCGCACGTGAAAAAGAACTTTATGGACGCCTGGCTGCGCCTGGTCGGGATGAAACTCTATCAGCGCCGCGCCACCGATTATTTCCGAAACGCCTCGGAGCAGGATCGGCGTTATCTGCTCTACAATCCCACCAGCAAGATGAAAGTGACCCTGCAGGCCGAGGAAGTGATCAATCTGCTCTGGGATGTCATCGCCGCCAAAGGTTTTGAAAAGGACACGTTCTTTTCCATGGCCGGATCGGACATCCGCGGGCCGTCGAAACTGGAAGGAACGGTGCACGTCAACATTCAGCTCATCCGCAAGTTCATGAAGAATTACTTTTTCAATCCGGCGTCCTATCCGGTCGTCGAACCCGATTTTTCGGCAAAGGACGATCTGTTTTTGTTCAACCAGGGACCGACGAAGGGATTGGGCAAGGTTCAATTCCACGATTACAAATCCACCTTTGACGCTTATAAAAAATTACCCAACGTTGCCACCTTTATCCGGCAGATTGAAATTTTCAAGGAAATGCTGGAGAAGGCCGGCCCGGACGCCGCGCAGGATATGGACCCATCGTTTTCGCTTCCCCTGGGCGAGATGTTTTCCATCGTGGTTTACGGGCAGCTGATCTTGGAACAGGCGGGCTTCGATCATCTCGATGCGGACATCCTCAATCAGATTTTCGATTTTATGGTCAGGGATTTCACGAAATTTGCGCTGCAGATCTACGGCATGCACAACACCAAAGACCAACAGCGCGATTTCTGCCGGCAGATTATGCTGATCAAAGCCGTCGGCGACGATCAACAGTATCAGCGCATTTGGGAGAAGTATGTCTTTCCTCTCAACGGCGAATATCAGATGAACGACTAGCCATCCCCTTTGTTTTCAGGCGGATGATCCATGGTCGGAGGCGGGGGCAAACTCAGGCGAGCTGGTAGTTTTTCTCTCTGAACAACCGGATGCAGGCTTCCACCACCTTGCGGTCGTAGAGAATGCCGGCGTTTTTTTCTATTTCTTCCAAGGCGATTTTCAACCCCAAAGCCGGCCGGTAGGGCCGGTAGGACATCATCGCCTCGACCACGTCCGCCACGGCCAGAACGCGCGATTCGATCAGGATATCTTTTTCTTTCAGCCCCAGCGGATAGCCCGAGCCGTCGAGCCTTTCGTGATGTTGGTGAACAATGTCCGCCAGCGGCCAGGGGGATTCCACGTCCTTGATGATTTCATAGCCGTACTGGGGATGTCCTTTGATGAGTGAAAATTCCAGGTCGGTCAGAATGGCCGGCTTGCAGAGGATTTCGGAAGGCACGGAAATTTTTCCGATGTCGTGTATGGCGCTGGCCATCCGGATGGCCTCGATTTTTTCATTGGAAAGTTTCATCTCCGTGGCGATGGCGCGCGCCAGGTCGGCCACTCTTTTCTGATGACCGGCCATATAAGGATCTTTTGCTTCCGATGCCGTTCCCAAAACGCTGATCGTGATTTTGATGGATTGGCGGAGACTTTCGAGCGTCTCGTTCAATTTCTCCTCCGCCTGCCGCCGCGGGGTGATGTCCTGGTAAATGATCTGGGCCTGTTTTCTGCCGTTCCAGTCGATTCGTTTGCGAAAAGCGTGGAGATGCCGGACCTCGCCGTCTTTTCTGACGATGCTGACCTCATATTCCGTGGGACCCAGCTCGCCCGCGAGCCTCTTTTGCTTCCTTACCAGATATTCCGCGTAACTTTCGGGCGTGTAACGTTTTTCGACGGGCGTGTTCTGCAATTCCTCGATGCTGTCGTAACCATAGAGGTCCAAGATGGCCCGGTTGGCGTAGAGTGTTTCTCCGTTGATCCCGGAAATCCGGACGCCCAGCGGCGACTCGTCCAGGGACCGCCGGAAGTTCTCTTCGCTTCTCTTGAGCGCTTCCTCCATTAGCCGGCGTTCCGTGATGTCGCGGCCTTCGCCCAGGATGGAAACCGGTTTTCCGTTTTCGTCCCGGATGAAGCTGAACTTGATTTCGCCCCAGGCCGTCTGGCCGTTTTTCAAAATGAATTCCAGCTCCAGGGAGCGCTGCAAGACGTAATTGGCAGGAGCGGCCAGCGCTTTGGGCATTTCCGCGGCGAAGAAATCCATGGCGGCCCTGAACGATTCCGGCGTCAGAATTTTTTCCAGGGGAATTTTTGTAAGTTCATCAAACGTGTAACCCAGCGCTTTTTCCACGGAAGGACTCACATAGCTGATGTTCAGGTCCAGATCCATCAGCCAGACCTGATCCTTCATGTGATCGGCCAGCAGGCGATATTTTTCCTCGCTTTGTTTCAGCCGTTCCGAAGCCTCTTTGCGTTCGGTGATGTCATGCGCGATGCCCCTGAATCCGATGATCTTGCCCGATGAATCTTTTTTCAGCGAAATGGACCCTTCCGTGTACCGTTTGGTGCCGTCTTTTTTGATAATCTGCCACTGCAAGGATTTGATCGGTTCGCCCGTTGCGTAGAGTTTGTTGAAGGCGTGAAAAAGTTGTTTTGCGGCCTGGTCGTCCATGTACTGGCGGTTGTTCATGCCGATTAATTCTTCCCTGGAATAGCCCAGGTCGCGGCAGGTGGCGTTGTTGACGAACGTGAAATTGCCGGCCAAATCCAATTCGAAGTACCCCTCGTTGATATCTTCCAGAATGGTTCTGTATTTTTCTTCGCTTTGCATGAGCAGCTCTTCCGTTCTGATGCGGTCGCTGATATCGATGCCCATGCCCACGATGTATTTTCTGCCTTGATGGATGAGAAGATTTCCCGATAACAGGTAAGGCGCGGTTTTGCCGTCTTTTGACACGACAGGCATCTCAAAGGCAAGATGCTCTTTGATTTTGAATTGTTTCGCAAGTTTCAACAAGGTGCCTCTTTGGGAATCCGGAACCAAGTTGATCGGCTTGAGTTTGCCGATTTCTTCATCGCTGTAGCCGCAGGCAAGTCGAAAGGCCCGATTCCATCTGAAAAACAATCCCGTTTCCAGATCAAACATGAAAAACGGCACCGTGAGACTGTCGAGAATGGAACGGCTGAAAAGGTATTCCGCCCGGGCCGCCTCCTCCGCTTTTTTCCGGCCGGAAATATCGCGGACAACCCCCGTCATGCCGATGGGATCGTTTTGTTCGTTTCGCAGAAACGTCACTTTGGTTTCCACCCAGACTTTGGAGCCGTCCTTGCGAATATGTTCGTATTCCAGAATCCGGGAACGCAGGATGTCCTTGTCGGGACGTTTTTCGATTTCCAGTTCTTCGGCGAGCAATTCGGCGAACCGGCTGATCGTGTCCGCGTCGACCAACTGCCCCACATTCATTTTTGTGATTTCCTCGGGGGTATATCCGAGCAGAAGATATGCCGATGGACTCACATAGGTATAGTTGAAGTTCATGTCGATGATGAAGATCGCGTCCGTGACGTTCTCAGCAAGCAGACGGTACTTTTCCTCACTGGCTTTGAGCGATTCCTCCATGCGCATCTGATGCGTGACATCCCGGACATTCATGATAACGCCGGCGATGTCCGGGTTGTCCAGAAGAACTTTTCCGGTGCCGGCAAAATAACGAACCGAACCGTCCTTGTGGAAAATACGGAAGCAATTTTCAAAGAGATCCGGGCTTTTCTTTTTCATCATCGCGGCATAGTCCGAAACGGCCCTGGGCCTGTCTTCGGGATGAATATAAGCCGACGCGATTTTGCCCAGCATCTCCTCCGGCTTGTATCCGGTGAAACGCTCTATGGAAGGACTGCAGTACTTGATCGTTCCGCGTTCATCCGTGATCAGAATAACATCCGAGGAATTTTCGGTGATCTGTTTGAAAAACCTTTCGCTTTTTGCGATGACTTCATCTCGGATTTTCCGGTCCGTAATATCGTTGGTCTGGGTGAGGAGATAGGTTTTTCCGCGCACGGTTATCAACAGAGCGGATGTCAATCCCCAGTGGATGTTGCCCTGTCTGTCGCGAAAGCGCAACTCAAAGTCTTTGACCTTTCCGGTTGCCGTCAGTTCGCTGATCATTCTTTTGCGGTCGGCCGGGTCCACCCAGAGATTGATTTCTGTGGAGGTGCGGCCAATGAGCTCTTTGCGGCTGTAGCCGAGAAAATCCAGATAAATGTCGTTTGCGTCAACATAGCGCCCGTCTTCCACAGAGGAGATGCATATTCCAATGGGACTGTACTTGAAGGCCTGCGCGAATTTTTCTTCTGCATTTTGAAGCGCCTGGCCGATCACTTTCTGTTCGATGAGGTCTTGAATTTCGGCAACCATAAATTGCTTTTTCCGGACGGCGATCAGGTAGGCGGATATCCTGCCGAGAACGATACGGCCTTTTTTGTCTCGACAATTTATTTCAAAATCTTTGACGTTGCCGGCTTTAAGGAGTTTTCGGGTCAGCGATGTCCAACGGGTCGCGTCCGTCCAGATCTTGAGATCGCGCGGACTGTGTCCGATCACATCTTTCCGGGCGAAACCGAAACGTTTAAGGAAAGCGTCGTTGACCTCCACGATGCGTTCTTCTTTTGTCGCGAGGACAAACGTCGCATCAGGACTGTTTTTGAAAATATTCGGCCACAGATTGTTGATGTTTCCTGAAGAGAAAGTATTTTTGGAAGGGGTTGTTCTTTTTGCTGATTTTTTCCCAGGCAGAGGAGATATTGCTTTCTTTATCTTTCCGGCATTTCGGCCGCTCCTGATTGACATCACTTCTCCTTGGCAAAATACATCTGCCCCGTCTTCGGCTCCGATTCCATTGAGCTTGTACTAAAATTGCGAGTCACTCTAGATAAAGATTCGTAATAAGTCAATGAAAATGTTTAACGTTTTGATTATTCATTGAATAATGGAACAAAAATGAACTGCTTTAAGTCAGAAAACGACTCAATATTGTATGTAAAAGGTGAGACGGAAGGTGCAGAAACTCACTCCGCCCACGTGGTGAGGTTTTCCGCGGGCTCGCGTTCGGAGCGCACCTGATTGGCGGGAAAATTTTCATCCGGGTACCCGAGGGCGATCGCGACCATCAGACGCTTGTCCGGTGAAATACCGGTGTGTTCGCGAACCACGTCCGGGTACATCACGCCCTGATCCTCGATGCAGGTTCCCAGGCCATATTGCAGTGCCGCCAGACAGATGTTCTGCATCACCGCGCCCAGATCCAGAAGCGGCGCCGCTTCGCCCAGCACCCTGTCGCACGCGATGATGATCGCCGCCGGCGCGTCGAAGAAGCGGAAGCCGCGCTCCAGCCACCAGGTGCGCTTTTCCTTGTCTTCGCGGGGAATATCCATGGCTTCGAAAAGCTGTTTGGCCAGCGCGACCTGGCGATTTCGGTAGACGCTTTTGTCGGGCCAGCCCGCCACCTGATGATCCGGCACAATGGCAGCGCCGGCCTTCAACTTCTCCACAATGGCGGCGCGCAGCCGGTCGAGCTTTTTACCGGTGATGACGATGAATTCCCACGGCTGCGTGTTCATTGCCGAAGGCGCGCGGCAGGCGATATTCAGAATTTCCAGGATGGTTTCCCTGGGCACCGGTTTATCCGTAAACTCCCGGATGCTTCTGCGGTTTTGTATGGCTTCGATGACGTTCATCCGCATGTCCTTTCGGGTGCAGAAACAATTGGCGGAAGTGCATGGGAATCGAACCCACCCGGGACGGTTTTAGCGCCCCACACCGGATTTGAAGTCCGGGAGGCCCACCAGTGACCTTGGCACTTCCGCTTGTGAATTTATCCGCAAAATCCAAGCCTGTCAACAGACAATGCAGACCAACAAATTGATTAAAGACGAAGAAATTCCGACCATGAAGGGGAATCATCCAGCAGCTGAACCGTCACCGGTTCCCCCTTTTTGATTCGGGTCCGGTCTTCTTCCATGACGATCAGGCCGTTGGCGGCCACCATGGATTTCAAAATGCCGGAGCCCTGATCGCCGGTAATGGTTGCGACATACCGGCCGTTTTCCGCCCGGACAACGGCGCGGATGAAATGCCGGAATCCCGCTTTTTTTTCGAAGGTGTCGGCGCAGACGGCCCGAATCGTTTGACGGAAGATTTTTTTGTGTCCCAGCATCTTCAAAAGGGCCGGCCGCACAAACTGCTCGAAAGAGACCATCGCGGAGACGGGGTTGCCCGGCAGGCCGAACAGCGGAACGCCTTCGATGGCGCCGAACGCCAGCGGCTTGCCCGGCCGCATGGCCACCTGCCAGAAATGCATGGCGTTGCCGATTTCGCCCATGATGTTCTTGACAAAGTCGAAATCGCCCACGGAAACACCGCCGGAGGAGATGATCACGTCGGCGCGGAGGGCCTGGCGGAATTTTTTCTCCAGATCGGATCTTTTGTCCCTGGCGATTCCCAGCATCACCGGCGCCGCGCCGCATTCCATCACCTGCGCGGCGAGGGAGTAGCTGTTGCTGTTGACGATTTTTCCGGGGCCGGGGTTGGTTTTGATATCAACCAGTTCGTCGCCGGTGGAGAGAATCGCCACGCGCGGTTTCCGGTAAACGCTGACGGATGTCCTGCCCAGAGCGGCCAGCATGCCGATATGCGCCGGCCGCAAAATGTCGCCCTTTCTGATGACCTTTTCTCCCTTGCGGACATCCTCGCCGGCAAGACGGATATTGTCGCCTTTTTTCGCGCCGGCGAAAATGATGACGGTTTTACCGTCCTTTTGCGTGTCTTCCTGACGGATGACCGTATCCGCTCCGCGCGGGATAACCGCGCCGGTCATGATGCGGGCGGCCTCGCCGCGATTGACTTTCTTTCGGGCGATTTTTCCCGCCGGAATGTCTTCGATGATTTTCAGTGTAGCCGGCAGGTTTTTGACGTCGGCATGGCAAACGGCATAGCCGTCCATTGCGGAATTGGCCGCCGAAGGAATGTTGCGCGGCGCGACGATGTTTTCGCCGATGATCCGGGCGCGCGCCTCCAGAATGTTTACTGTTTCCAGGCCCAGCGGCCGGAAATGAACCAGAATGGTCTTGAGCGCTTTTTCCACAGAAATCATCATGACCTCCCCTGTTGTTGATCGAGCGGCAGTTTATCAGAGATGCGGCACTTGTCAATATGGGAAAACGTTGAGATTTCAATAAGGATTTCATCGGGAAACAAATTTCATTTGAATTATCCGTCAAAGCGGTTTACAAAAATCAAAATTGAGCAATCCCGGCCCATTCTGGCTTAAAAAAGTCTTTCGGGACCCAGAATGGGTTTTGGTGTTGGCAAAATACTTTATAAAGACTGATGGATTTTCCATGCGCAAGATGTTTTCGCATTCAACCAAAGGAGGCTTCGAGCCCTTTAAAGAAATTATCCGGCAGATCCATGACGGAACCACGCCCATGCGCATCGGCGGTTTGCAGGGATCGGCGGGAGCGTTTGCCGTGTCGGTGCTTTATGGAAAGCTGGACAGGCCCATGCTGGTGGTTTGTTCGGAAGAGAAGGATGCCGCGGCGTTTGCCCGTGATTTGAAAGTTTTTTGGGGAACCGAAGCGGTGTTCCATTATCCTGCGCTGGACTTTCTGACCGTCGACATGTTTGCCCTGCAGCGGGAAGAGGAACTGGCGCGGCTGGAAGTTCTGGCCCATCTGCAGGTGAACGGCAAAACAATTGTGGTGGCTTCGGCGCTGGCGCTGATGCAAAAGGTGATGCCGGCGAGCCGGTTTGTTCAATGTCTTCAGATTATTTCAACAGGAGACATTATCGACCGGGACGCATTCAGCGCGAGATTGGTCGGAAACGGATATAGCCCGGTCAGTCTCGTGGAGGCAAAAGGAGAGTTCAGCGTGCGGGGCAACATCATCGATGTTTTTCCGCCGACGGAAGAAAATCCCTTACGCATGGATATGCTGGGCGACAGCGTGGAATCCATCAGGCGGTTCGACGGCGTGTCGCAGCGGTCCGGGGCCGGGGTATCCGCTTTTGTCTTGTCCCCCGCAAGCGAGGTGATTTTGGATGCGTCAACACTGGATTTGGCGGTACGTAATATCCGGCGGCGCGCCGACGAACTTTCTCTGCCCCGCGAGACGCGCAACCGGCTGGTGGAAACCTTGAAAAATCATATGGTGAGTTCCGTCAACCCCATCTTTCTGCCGCTTTTTTATGAAACCTATGACCCGGGCAGTGGACTTTCCACGGACAAACTGTCTTGTTTTTTTGATTATTTGACAAAAGACACGCTGGTTGTGCTGAACAATCCCCTTGCTGTCCGTCAGGCCATGCAAGACGCCCGGGTCGCTATCGATAAGTTGCTTTTCAAGACAAAAAACAGCGGCAAATTCTATCTGGAAAAAGAAAACGCCTACCTGGATACCGAGAAAATGAATGAATTCATTCAACAACGGGGGAGAATTTCTCTGGAGGGGCTGGAACTTGAGAGCAAAAACGAAAAGGCGAGATCCTTTATCCTGAATGCGCAAAAGTATCTTTGCGCCGGCGAGCTGCGGCCGGGAGAAATCAAGGAAGAGGCGCATTTGCGCTGGACCGTCGAGCGAATCAAGACCTGGCTTTCCGAGAAGATGCTGATCATTCTCTTCTGTTCGACGGGGGACGCGCTCCAGCGCATGAAACATCTTCTTTTGTCGTATGATGTGTCTGCGGTCACGGCCTCCGACAATGAGTCGGTCGTGAACATGCTTTCCCGCCGCGAAGACCTTCCGCAAGTTGTCCTGATGAAAGGAGACATCTCCTCCGGTTTTGTATTGCCGATGATGAAACTGGTGCTTCTAAGTGAAGAGGAGATTTTTGTCAAAAAGGCTCCCCGTCGCCGCGTCCGCCCGGTCCGGGAGGGGTATTTCTTGAAGTCCTTCGGCGAATTAAAAGAAAATGATTTTGTCGTGCACAAGGATTTCGGCATCGGCGTTTATCGCGGATTGAAAAAGATCAGGGTCGGAAGCATTGAAAACGACTTTTTGGCGATTGAATATGCGGACTCCGATAAGCTCTATATCCCCGTCAACGCGCTGGATCGGATTCAGCGCTACCTGGGGCCGGACGGTTACGTGCCGAAAGTGGATAAGATGGGCGGGACGTCCTGGGAAGCGGTCAAGGAAAGAGTAAAAAAATCGGTGCGCGAATACGCTGAAGAACTCGTCGCCGTCTATGCCGCCCGCGAGGTGATGGAAAGGAGATCCTTTTCGCCGCCGGATAGAATTTACGAGGAATTCTGTTCCACGTTTGAATTTGAAGAAACGCCGGATCAGGTGAAAGCCATCCAAGACATTCATCAGGATATGGATGACATCAAACCGATGGACCGATTGATTTGCGGCGATGCCGGATTCGGCAAGACGGAGGTCGCGATCCGTGCGGCTTTCCGGGCCGTCATGGACGGCAAACAGGTCGCCGTCCTCGTTCCCACGACCATTCTCGCCGAGCAGCATTATCAGACCTTTGCCCGCCGGTTCAAAGATTTTCCCGTTCGGGTCGAGGTTTTGAACCGCTTTAGACGCGCCTCCGAACAAAAGCAAATTCTGCAGGACCTGGCCAGCCAGAAAGTGGACATCATCGTGGGAACGCATCGGCTTCTGCAGAAGGATGTGGCCTTCAGAGATCTGGGATTGGTGATTATTGACGAGGAACAGCGTTTCGGCGTTTCCCATAAAGAAAAGTTAAAAAAAATGCGCACGCTGGTCGATGTGCTCACGCTTTCGGCGACGCCCATTCCGCGCACGCTGCACCTGTCTCTGGTCGGCATCCGGGATTTGTCCATCATCAACACGCCGCCGGAAGACAGGGCGGCCATTAAAACCTACGTGTTGGAGTTTGATGAGGAGACCATCAAGTCCGCCGTCGAGAAGGAACTGGCGCGCCGGGGGCAGGTGTTTTTTGTCCATGACCGCGTGCGTTCCATCTATGCGATGGCGCGTCTGGTTCAGAAACTTGTGCCGCAGGCCAGGGTGGACATTGTTCACGGCCAGATGAGGCCGGCGGAAATTGAAAAGGCCATGACCGGATTCATCCGTCAGGAATGCGACGTGCTGGTCTGCACGACCATTATCGGTTCCGGTCTGGATATTCCCACGGCCAACACCATCATCATCAACCGGGCGGAAAAGTTCGGACTGGCGCAGCTCTACCAGATCCGGGGCCGCGTGGGACGTTCCAATCAGGAGGCATTCGCGTATCTCTTGCTTCCCCGGGGCGCAATGCTTTCGCGCGAAGCGATGAAAAGGCTCCAGGTCATCAAAGAATTGTCGGAACCCGGCTCCGGTTTCCGCATTGCTTATAACGATTTGGAAATCCGCGGCGGCGGAAATCTTTTGGGCGTATCGCAGTCCGGGCACATCTCCGCCGTGGGTTATGAACTTTACACGGAACTGATGGAAAAGACGATCAGGGAGATCAAAGGCGAAAAAATCGCGGAGGAAGAACCTTTGCCGGAAATCCAACTTGGTGTTTCAGCCTATTTTCCGGAAGATTACATTCGGGATGTGCATCAGCGGCTGGTTTTGTATAAAAGGATATCTCTTTCTGAAAAGGACGAGGAAATTCATGATATTAGAAACGAGCTGAAGGACTGCTACGGAGATTTGCCGCCCCTGGCGGAAAATCTGCTGCGTGTGATCCAGATCAGAAACCGCCTCAAACTGCTCCAGGGCAGAAAAATGGGTTACGACGGCAAGTCTCTGTATATTTTCTTCAAGGAAAACGCGCCACTGGATCCGGAGAAAATCATCGCGCTAACCCGTAAAAAAATCAAAGGATTACGTTTTACCCCCGATCACAAGTTGTATTGGCCGGCGCTTTCTGTCACCGGAGATGACATTTTGAATCAGGCAGATTTACTGCTAAAGATGCTTGCTCAATAGTCTTAAGCAGGATATAAGAAAAAACTATGAATCTTTCAGAAACGCATCCGCAAGACTCCATTTGTTTCATCCATTCCCGATGGCACCGCTGGTTCGGTTGGGGACTGCCTTTGCTTTGGGCTGTCTGTTTTGCCGTGTCTTGTGAACAGCTTGATTCCTATTCCAAGCCTTACGTGGCTTCAGTCAATGGTTCCAAAATTTATCTGGACGATTATCAGCGCGAACTTGCCAGGAAACGTCATCTGGTTCCGGAGGATTTTTTAAGTCGGCCCGAGGGGATGAAAAAATTTGAGGAAGAAGTCCTTGAGGGGATGATCGCGGAAAAAATCATGCTCTTGCGCGCGAAAGAACTGAATATTACGGTAAGCGACAGCGCCGTGGAAGAGAAGATCAGTGAAATGAAAAAGGATTACGGCGACGATTTCACGAATCTTTTCGCGCGGGAAAAAATCAGCTATGAGATATGGAAAGAATGGCTCAAAAAGGAAATGATTCTTCAGAGTCTCGTGGATGTTGACGTGAATTCCAAGATAAAGATTACCGACACCGAAGCGGAGGATTATTTCAAGCGTCATCAAGACAACTACAAAACGGAAGCCCGGGTGAGAGTTTCCCAGATTGTGGTGAACGACATGGAGTTGGCGAAGAAAGCTCTCAAGAGATTGGCAGCGGGGGAAGAGTTTGCGAAGGTGGCCGCCGACATGTCCATCGCTCCGGAAGCCAAACAAGGAGGGGACTTGGGATTCATTACGCGGTGGATGATGCCTGAACCTCTGGACAAGACCATTTTCAAGATGCGCGCCGGTACCGTCAGCCGGATCGTGAAGAGTTCTTACGGGTATCATATCTTCAAGGTGTTGGAAAACCAACCGGCTCGATCGAGAAGCTTTCAGGAAGTGCGGGAGCAGGTTCTGGCGGATTTGCGTCTGCAAAAGGAAGATGATGCTTTTGTTTCCTGGCTGGAGGGATTGAAAAAAAAGGCGGTTGTGAAAAAAAAGTATAAAATTCAAAGCAATGCAGTCATGCGGTAGGGGAGGAAAATAGTGGGATTTTTGAAAAGAATTATATTGGTGGGAGGATGTCTCCTTTGTTTGTCCGCGCCGGGATGGGCGCAGGTTCTGGATCGAATCATTGCCGTCGTCAACGATGACATCATTACGCTCTATGAATTCAACACGGCTTTTGAACCTTATTTGAAAAATATTGAAAGCACGTATCCGGGTAAGGACAAGGAACAGTTCATCCGGCAGACCCGCGAAGCTTTTCTGCAGCGAATGGTCGATAACATTCTGATCGAACAGGAGGCGAAAAGAACCGGCATCAGCGCCACCGTCAAGGATGAGGATGTAATGAATGTTCTTCAAGACATGCTGGACAGACAGAAAATCAGCATGCAGGATTTTCTGAAAAAAATCGCAAGGGAAGGCGGTTCTCTGGAATCGGTGAAAAAAGATATCCGGTCGCAGTTGATCCGCATGCGGATTTTAAGGCGCGAGGTGAAGGATAAGGTCATTGTAACGGAGGATGAAATCGGCGCCTATTACAACAAACACCGCAGTGAATACGAGGGCAAAGAAAGCGTGAGAATCAAACAGCTGATGCTTCCGTTTCCCGCCAATGCCGACAACAATACGAAAGAAAAGATCAAACACGAAGCCGAAATGCTGCGGGAAAGAGTCATCAAGGGAGAGCCGTTTGATTTGCTGGTGGCAAAGTATTCCAAAGGGCCGGCCGTTGATCAGGGAGGCGATGTCGGCTTCATCGAAAAAGGTGTGATCATTCCGGAAGTGGAAGCGGTCGCCTTCAGCCTTCCGCTGGATAAGCTCAGCCCGGTGATCGTATCCGACATGGGCGTTCACATTATTCAGGTGATCGATAAACGGGGCGCCGGTCTGAAACCGATTGCCGAAGTGCGCGAGGAGATCAGGTCAAAAATCGAGGAAGAAAAACTGGAAAACAAATTTGAGGAATGGATTGCTTCCGTACGGTCCAAATCGCACATTGAATTCAGGCTGTAAAAAAACAATGAACGCGATAAAAATCAGGGGCGCCTCGCAACATAACTTAAAAAATATTCATTTAGACATTCCGCGGGACCGATTCGTTATTATCACCGGTGTCAGCGGGTCGGGTAAATCGTCGCTCGCTTTCGACACCATCTATGCGGAGGGCCAGAGACGGTACGTGGAATCCCTGTCCGCCTATGCGCGCCAGTTCATCGGCCAAATGGACAAGCCGAATGTGGAATCCATTGAAGGATTGTCTCCGGCCATCGCCATTGAGCAGCGCGTCGCCAGCCATAATCCCCGTTCGACCGTCGGCACCGTTACTGAAATCTATGACTATCTCCGTCTTTTGTATGCCGCGATTGGTGTTTGCCATTGTCCGAGGTGCGGAAAGACGATTCAATCTCAAACCATCGACAGCATTTTGGAGAGTGTTCTTTCGTGGCCTGCGGGGACGGCCTTTAGCGTTCTGTCTCCGCTGGTGCGCGGCAAAAAAGGGGAATTCCAAAAGGAGTTGAAAAAGCTGCAAAAGGAGGGTTTCGCGCGCGTCCGCGTTGACGGGGAACTCCGCGACCTGGCCGATGAAATCACCCTCGAAAAAAACAAGCGGCACGACATTGATCTGGTGGTGGACCGTCTGGTGCTGAAAGACGGAATCCGGAAGCGATTGCGTGATTCTCTTGAAATGGCTTCAAGTCGTTCGGAGGGGTTGATTCGGATCGTTACCACCGATGGCCGCGAAATGCTGTTCAGCGAGAAATATGCCTGTCCCGACTGCGGGATCAGCATTCCCGCCCTTGCGCCGCGGATGTTTTCTTTCAACAGCCCTTATGGGGCTTGTCCGGACTGCAATGGCTTGGGTTCCTGCATGCGTTTTACCGAATACCTGGTGGTGCCTGACCCCGGCTTGTCTCTGCGGGAAGGAGCCATCGCTCCCTGGGCGGGGCGCAATTCCCTTCACTATTATAATCTTTTGGACGCTTTGAGTGCTCATTATGGGTTCGATGTCAACACGCCTTTTAACAAATTGCCGGAGCGGGTGCAGCGGGTTTTGCTTTACGGTTCCGGCGACGAGGCCGTCAAATTTTATTATGACCGCGGTTCCAAAAGATATTTTACCTACCGGCCTTTTGAGGGTGTGATCAAACAACTTGAGCGCCGCTGGAGGGAGACCGCTTCCACCGCCATCCGCAATGATTTGATGCGTTACATTGATTTGAGCGCCTGCGAAACGTGCCGGGGCGCCCGTCTGAAAAAAGAGTCGCTTTCGGTTTTTGTCGGCGGGAAAAACATCCATGAACTTTGTCAAATGTCCATCCGTGAATGTTTCGATTTCTTTGAACGCCTGCCGTTGACGCCGCAAGAAAGAGAAATCACGGATAGAATCATTCGGGAGATAAAAAGCCGCTTGCAGTTTCTTCTGAATGTCGGGATGGATTATCTCAATCTGGAAAGAGCGACATCCACCTTGTCGGGAGGCGAAAGCCAGCGCATCCGGTTGGCCACGCAGATTGGGTCAGGCCTCATGGGCGTTCTGTATGTTCTGGATGAACCGACCATCGGGCTGCATCAAAAGGATAATTTGCGTCTCATTGACACGTTGAAGAAACTGCGGGACATGGGTAATACCGTTTTGGTGGTGGAGCATGACGCGGATATGATTCTTGCCAGTGATCATGTTGTGGATATGGGACCGGGCGCCGGAATGGAGGGCGGGGAAATCGTCTTTCAGGGAACCCCCCGGGAGATCCTCCACAGCGACGAATCGCTCACCGGCCGATTTCTGGCAGGGAAGGACCGCATTGAAGCGCCTGCGCGGAAAAGGACGCCGTCCGGCAGATACATTCTGCTGGAAGGTGCCACGGAGAACAATCTGAAAAACATTGACATTAAAATACCGGTGGGGCTTTTCACGGCGGTCACCGGTGTTTCCGGATCCGGAAAAAGCACCATGGTGATAGAAACCCTCTATAAGGTGCTGGCGCGGCGCCTGCATCAATACAACGGCCCGATGGGCAAAATCCGAAAGGTCGTTGATTTGGGCGGGATCGAGCGCGTCATCATGATCAACCAGCAGCCCATTGGGCGGACACCCCGTTCCAATCCGGTCACCTACACGGGAGTTTTTTCTTTTATCCGCGATTTGTTCACCAACCTTCCCGAATCGCGGATGCGGGGCTATAAGCCGGGGCGGTTCAGCTTTAACGTGAAAGGCGGCCGATGCGAAGCGTGCGAGGGAAACGGCCTGATTAAAATTGAAATGCATTTCCTGCCGGATGTGTACGTGACCTGCGATGTGTGTCACGGCAAGCGCTTCAATCAGGACACGCTCGATATTCGATACAAGGACAAAAGCATTGCCGATGTGCTGGATATGACGGTCCATCAGGCGCTGGCTTTCTTCGCCAACATTCCCGCAATCAGATCTCATTTGCAGTTGCTCAGCGACGTCGGCCTGGGATATGTCCGTCTGGGGCAGTCGGCAACGACACTTTCCGGCGGAGAGGCGCAGCGCATCAAACTGGCGCGCGAACTGGGCAAGAAAGTCAACAGCAACACGCTTTATATTTTGGATGAACCGACCATCGGATTGCATTTTGCCGACATTCAGAAATTGCTCGATGTGCTGATGCGCCTGGTGGATATGGGCAACACCATGGTCGTCATCGAACACCATCTGGATATGATTAAATGCGCCGATTATGTGATTGATCTGGGTCCCGGCGGCGGCGAGGGCGGTGGCCGAATTGTGGCGCAGGGGACGGTTGAAGAGGTGGCGCGCAACGAAAATTCCATCACCGGACGCTTCCTGCAGCCCGTCCTTTCGGGATCGCCGGCATGCTGGGACCATCGATCCGAGGTATGGCCATCGTTCAAAACATGAAAGATAGTTCATAAAAGAGAATATTTGCTTGACATCAAAGGATGAATATGTTTAAAAAGAGTTCATCACGAAAACCACCATGGCGTTTTCCGTCAGAAAGGATGTGAATCTGTCTAACGATATCAAACCCAAGCATTCCATTTTGATTGTTGATGACGAAGATGCCATTCTCAACGCGTTCAAACGGATTTTAGCCGATGAAAATTATGAGGTTCACACGGTCAACAACGGCTTTGACGGTTTAAACAGGCTGCGCACGGCTAAAAAACCCTATTCACTGATTATTTCCGATCAGAGAATGCCGGAGATGAGCGGCGTTCAGTTTTTCTCTCAGGCGAAAGACATTTCTCCGGAGTCCGTCCGCATTCTGCTCACCGGCTACGCCGATTCCGATTCCATCATCGACGCCATCAACAGGGGCGGCGTCCATCTTTATTTTACCAAGCCATGGCACGAGGAGGAGATTCTCCTCCATATCCGGCAGTCGATTTCCAAGGTGGAAGTGCTCCAGGAAAACAAAAAGCTGGTGGAGCTGATAAAGATCAAAAATGAGGAACTGCTCGAACTGAACCGAAGCCTGGAAAAAAGGGCTCTGGAAAAAACACACGATTTGCTGATTCAGACGGAAAAACTGCAGGAAAGTTATCGAAAATCTCAGCTGATCCTGGACGGCATTGTGAAAACCCTCTCCAAGATTGTGGAAACCAGAGATCCCTACACCTCGGGCCATGAAGATCAGGTGGCAAAACTTTCCTGCAAAATCGCCAGAGAAATGAATTTGTCGGAGGATCAGCTCGCGCTGATTCATATCGCCGCCACGCTACACGACATCGGAAAAATATCGGTGCCGTCGGAAATCTTGACCAAGCCCAGCGCGCTCACCAATCTCGAAAGGGAAATCATAAAAAATCACTGCAAGGTGGCCAATGACATTCTGGTGAATATTGAATTTCCGTATCCGGTGGCAGAAGTGATTTACCAGCATCACGAAAGAATGGACGGGTCAGGTTATCCGCGAGGCCTCAAAGGGGATGAGATCGCCGTGGAGGCCCGCGTCATCGGAGTGGCGGATGTCGTTGACGCGATGGTCTCTTACCGTCCCTACCGGCCGGCGTTGGGACTGGATGCGGCTGTCCAGGAGATCACCCTTTTCCGGGGGGAAAAATACGATCAGGATGTCGTGGATGCCTGTCTGAGAATCTACAAAAAATCGGGTAACCATTTCACCCATTAGCGGCGGATTTGCTTCCGCTCACCGGGAAAGCGGCGACGCTTGTTTCAATAATTTCGTTCGCCGAAAATCGCCCGGCCGATCCGGACGATAGTGGCTCCTTCCTCAATGGCGATTTCGAAATCATCCGTCATGCCCATGGAAAGTTCCTCCATCGCTATACCGTCAATCCCTTCCCGGATGATGTCCTGTTGAAGGTTTTTCAACGCGGCAAAGCAGGGCCGGGCGTTTTCCGGATTATCCGAATAGGGCGCCATCGTCATCAAGCCTTTCACGGACAAATGCTTCAGGGGCGCAATGCTTTTGACCAGATCCATGGCCCTGTCCGCCGGCACGCCGTTCTTCGTTTCCTCGCCGCTGACGTTGACTTCAATCAGGATGTTCATTTTTCTGCCGGCTTTTTCGAGTCTTTTATTTAATTCCGCCGCCAGTTCCAGACGGTCCACTGAATGAATATAATCAAACAGATTGACGGCGTATTTGGCCTTGTTGGTTTGCAGATGGCCGATCATGTGCCAGCGCGCATTTTGCTCGATGGCCGCGATTTTCTCCCGGGCTTCCTGGACATAATTTTCGCCGAAATCCGTGATGCCCGCCTCCATGGCTGTGCGGATGGCCGCGGGCGGGACCGTTTTGGTGACGGCGAGCAGTTTGACGGCATCGGCGGAACGGTGGATTCGGCGGGCCGCGGCGGCGATTCTTTCCCGGATGGTCTGGATGTTGGCGAGAATATCAGTCGGCATAACGATCAACCGAAATGGATAAGTCCCAGATGCGTTAAAACTTCCAGTGTTTCGCAAAGGGGCAGGCCGATGACATTCGTAAACGATCCCCGGATGGAACGGATGAAATAGGCCCCCTTGCCCTGCGCGGCGTAGCCGCCGGCCTTGTCATAAGGTTCGTCGCTGTGAACGTACCAGGCCATTTCTTCCGGCGTGACATCCTTGAAGCGGACCCATGACTGCACCACTTTCGTGCGGACAAGCTCCGACGCGCGATGCACCACCGCAAAGCCCGTCAATACCTGATGTTCGCGTCCGCTCAATTGCTTCAGCATCTTTTCCGCCTGGATTTTGCCGGCGGGCTTGCCCAAAATCTTTCCATCAATGACGACAATCGTGTCCGCTCCCAACACCCACGCCCGGGGATATTTTTGAGCGACGACCATCGCTTTGGCGAGCGACAATCTTTTGACGTGCTTCCGCGGGCTTTCTCCCCGCCGCCAGTCTTCATCCACGTCCGCCGGAATCGTCTTGAATTGCAGTCCGGCAAGACGCAGCAACTCCTTCCTCCGCGGCGAAGCGGAAGCCAGAATGAACGAATCATTGAACAGGCCGGACATCTTTCGTTTCCGATAAATTTTTTATGAAACGCCTATCCCAGATTTAACGTTCCCTGTCAATTGTAAATTGTCATTGCATTTTTGAATCGGTCGGCGCTATGATGAACAAAGAAGACCGCAGGAGGCAACGTGAAAAAAGTTCTCATCATCATGGCGGCGTGTTTCTGGCTGGCGGCTTTTGCCGCTTTCGCTTCGGCGGAAGAAAGAATCGTGCGCCTGAAAGTCCCCGGCTGTTCGGCCTGAGGGGCCGCCCGCAGGATAGGGTCTGTCCTCAAAAGCATCGATGGCGTGCAGGCGCACAGGCTGGAAGGTCCGGACGGCCTCGTGATCACGTTTGACGATGACAAAACCTCGTTGGAGGTCATCGTTCGAAAACTGAAACAGGGCGGCAATCGGGTGGAAGGGAAACCCGTTTTTCTGAAATGAACATCACAGGAATCGTTTCAGGCCTTTTTTCTCCAGCCGCTCCACGATTTTTTTCACATCCTGGGAACGGCCCCTTCGACAAATCAGCAGGGCATCCCTGGTTTCGACGACAATGAGGTCTTGGACGCCCACCGTGGCGACCAGCTTGTGCGGGCTGTAAACGAGGGAATCTTGCGTGTCCTCGAAAATGATTTTGCCGCCGCCGGCATGAACATTGCCCTGCGCGTCCTTTTCCGAGATGTCCCAGACAGCGTCCCAGCTGCCGACATCATTCCAGCCGAAGTCGCCCGTCAGCATGAAAACATTTGTCGCCTTCTCCATCACGCCGTAATCAATGGAAACGGACGCCAGTTTTTTGTAGACGCGGCCGATGGTTTTTTTTTCTTCCGGTGTGCCGAGAGAAGATTGTATTTCCATCAGTCCTTTGTGCAATTCCGGAAGCCAGCGCCGAATTTCGTTCAGGATCACTGAGGCTTTCCAGATGAACATGCCGCTGTTCCAGAAGAAGTTTCCCTTCTCCACCAGCGCCTTGGCCGTTTCATAGTCCGGTTTTTCCCTGATGGATTTTACGCGGTAAATCTTCGCGTCGCCGATGGGCCGGCCGCGCTGCTCCTGTTCCAGATACCCGAATCCCGTCTGAATGCCGGTTGGCTTGATGCCGACGGTAATCAGGGCGTTTTCCCGGGCGGCGGCTTTGGCGGCGGCTTCAATGACGGAGAGGTATTTCTGCGCGTTGCCGATGGCGTGGTCGGAAGGCAAAACCACCATGACGTCGTCGGGAATTCTTTTTTGAATGTGCAGGGCGGCCAGGCCGATGCAGGCGGCGGTGTTTTTCCCCTCGGGCTCGACGATGATGTTGTCTTCGGGGATGTCCGGCAACTGCCGGATGACGTCGCGGGCGTGCTTTTTACCGGTGACGATCAGAATGTTTTCATGAGGAATAAATGATTGAATGCGGCTCACGGTCTGCTGAATGATCGTCTTTTCGCTGAGAATATCCAGCAGGTGCTTGGGCTTGCGTTCCCGGCTGCGCGGCCAGAATCTTGTTCCCCGGCCTCCGGCCATGATGACGGCGTGCATGCATTGCTCCTTGTCCTGCGGAAGATTTTTTCTCCCCGCGGTGGGTTGTTTATAGTATAATGCATCTTGAAATTTCAAGCGATAAAAGATATTGAATACAAAAATGCCGACATCAGTTTATCCCGAAGTCGCTCTGAAAAAAGGGCGGGAAGAGGCGCTGTTGAGGGGGCATCCGTGGATGTTCTCCGGTGCGATTGCGTCCGTCAGCGGCAATCCCGGCGCGGGGGATATTGTGACGGTTTGTGACGCGACGGGCAATCCTTTGGCGCTGGCGTTCTACAACCCCCGTACGGACATCGCTCTGCGCATTCTGACCCGGGAGTGCAGGGAAAATATTTCCGCCTACTTCTGGCAGGCCAGGCTTCATGCCGCGTTTAAGTTGCGGGGAAAAATTATCGGCGAGCAGACGAATGCCTATCGTCTGATTAACGCCGAAGGAGACGGTTTCCCAGGTCTTATCGTGGATGTCTATAACCAAACGCTGGTCATGTCCGTTTCCACGGCGGGAATGGAAAAACAGAAAAATCATGTCCTCAACGCCCTCATTGCCCAGCTCAAACCGCTGCGCGTTTACGAAAACAGCAATGGCGCTTCCCGCCGTCAGGAAGGGCTGGAAAGCAGGCAGGCCTTTGTGTTCGGAGAAGAAAGCGCTGAGCCGGTGGCGATTGTCGAAAACGGATTGCGTTTTGATGTTGATGTTATTTCGGGACAGAAAACGGGCTTTTTTCTCGACCAGCGCGTCAACAGGGAAAAACTGGGGGATTTGAGTCGGGACGCTATGGTGCTGAATTGCTTTTCCTACACGGGCGCTTTTTCCGTTTATTGCGCCGAAGGCGGCGCTAAAAAAGTGGTTTCCGTGGACATCTCCGGACAGGCCTGCGCCAGAGCCCGAAAAAACCTGCACCTGAACTGGTTTTCCGCCGACAACCATCCGGTGATTCAAGCCGATGTCTTTGATTATCTGCGCGGCACGCGGGAAAATTACCATCTCATCATCCTTGATCCGCCGGCTTTTGCTAAAAGCAGGCGCGATGTCGCCAAGGCCGCGCGCGGATACAAAGAAATCAACCTGCAGGCCATTAAGCGTTTGGCGGCGGGCGGCATGTTGGCCACGTTTTCTTGTTCCAATTTCATCGATGAAGACCTTTTTTGTAAAATTGTTGCGGGAGCGGCGCGTGACGCCGGAGCCGATTTGCAGCTTTTATCCCGGCTGGAGGCGGGGCCGGACCATCCCATTTTGTTCGGACATGCCGAGGGCCGTTACCTGAAGGGGCTTTTGCTGGTTAAAAAAAATTCATGACGACGGCCGATGATTGCGTCGGGTTCCGCAGGATGTTTCCTTGACGAACAAAAGCAGGAAGCAGGCGGCCAACGCCAGGGCGGAAGAAAAGTAAAAAGGCGCCCGCATGCTAAGCTTTTCCCAGAGAAAGCCCGCGATCAGGGAAGCCGGCAGCGCGCAGACGCCGACGGCCATTTGAAACACCCCCAGGCCGGTGGACCGGTAATCCTCCGGGCAGAGTTCCGCCGTATAAGTCTTTTGCACCGTTTCCAGCGCCGCTTTGTGCAAACCATAGAGGAAGAAAACGGCGATGATCACGACAGCACTGGTGGATGCCATCAGACTGACACAGACTCCCGCCCATAAGATAAAAGCGAGATACATGATTTTTTTCCTTCCCAGTCTGTCTGAAAGTTTTCCCATGGGCAGAGAAAAAATGGATGCCGTCACCGTGATGATCAGGTAGAACAGGGGCAGCGCGGTCGGCTTGAAGCCGCTTTGACCCGCGAAAATCAGCAAAAAAGAGTAACTGAACGCCCCCAGACTGAAAATAGCATTCAGAAAAAGGAACAGCCTGAAATTAGAATCCAGCTGCTTCCAGGTAAAGGGCGCGAACAATTTTTTATCCGACGATTTGTCTTCCCGGATGAACTGATAGATGAGAAATGCACTGACCAGAGAGGGGATGGCGGCCAGAAGAAAAAGCCCCATAAAGCCGAGAGGCTCAAACAGGAAAAGGCAAGTCACGATGCCGCAAACGGCTCCCAGATTGTCCATCGCCTTCATAAGGCCGAAATGGCGGCCACGGTTTTGATCCGTCGAGAGATCGGCAACCAGGGCGTCGCGGGGGGCGGCGCGGATTTTCCCTGTTCGGTCTAGGATCTTGAAGGGAATCAGCCATGTCCATGCGGGAGCCAGCGCGTAACCGAGACGCGATGCGGACCCCAGCAGATACCCAGACCAGATGAAAAATTTTCTTTTCCGGAACCTGTCGGCGAGATATCCCGACACCGCTTTGGAAATGGAAACGAAGGCTTCTCCCAGTCCGTCAATCAGCCCCAGCACAGCCATGTTCGCGCCCGCAAAAGACATGACAAACAACGGCCAGACCGGATAGATCATGTCCGAGCCCAGATCGTTTAGAAAAGAAGCCCAGGCGAAAACGCGGATGGGATTTTTGTTTTTAGGGTGGCGCTTGCCGTTCATGAAATTCCTTTAGGGGGTCTTGAGGTGATGAAGAATCTTTTCATGAATCAGGCGGGAGGCCATATGGTTGCCGACCATGCCGACCAGCACCGAAACGGCGGTGACATTCTTTTCCACGTATTCGACCTTGATAGTGACCTTTTCATCTTCGATGGTTGCCTCAATGGTTCCGGAAGCAATTTTCCTTGCTTTCTGAACGCCGGACGCTTTCAAATCGGAGACGGTTTTCTCGCATGCCTTCCAGACCGAATCCAGGTCCTCCGCATAGTTGCTGGTCAGATGGCCGTCCTGATAAAGAAACCGGCCTGAACTGATGCCGGCGACCTTGCCGTTGAAATTGACGGCGGCATTGCAGCCCGTCAGGAAAAGAGCGGCAAACGCCGTGAGAAAAAATATTTTGATGCTCCTGTTCATGGTTTCAATTCCTGTGCAAGTTGTCGGTAGAAAAACTTACGGGACAAAAAAACCGATCGTCAAGACGATACGAAATTTTTATGTCCCCTCACTTCGGCGCGCCCGGATGTTCATGATCTCCGTTCTCGTGAGAACGGATTCGACGTGATCAACGTATCGGAGGATGTTTTCCCGGCCGCCTTCCTCGCGGTCAATCAGTGTGATGACGCGCCGCACGTCGAGACCGGCCCTGCGGGCCTGTTCGATGGCGGTAATCGTGGAGCCGCCGGTGGTGATCACGTCGTCGATCACCGCCACTTTTTCGCCGGCCCCGACGTTGCCTTCGATGGCGCTTCGGGTGCCGTGATCCTTAATGTCCTTCCGCACGATAAAGGATTTGACCGGCTTGCCCCTTTGGTAGGAAATCACGGCCAGCGCGTTGGCGATGGGATCAGCGCCCAGCGTCAAACCGCCCGCGGCGGTGATGTCGGACTCCTTGAGCATGATGAACAGAATTTCGCCGATGAGATTCATGCCTTCGGGATCCAATGTGGTGGGTTTGCAGTTAAAGTAATAGGGGCTCTTTCTTCCGGACGCCAGCGTGAAGGGCGGATCTTCGCGGTATTGAAACGACCGCTCGAGAATGATTTGCGCCAGTCTTTCTTTTAATCTCTCCACGTTCATTTTTCCTCTTTTCGTGTGTTTAAGATTTGGAATTTTGGTTCTGGAGAACGAATTTTATCGGCAAGTCCACCCAGACTTTTACGGGCGCGCCTGATTTTTTCGCCGGTTCGAATTTCCAAGGCCTGACGGCTTCCAGCGCCGACTGATCCAGAATCGCGTAGCCTGACGATTTTTTGATTTTCACCGCGCCCACGCGTCCATTCGGCAAAATCTCCACGCAAAGCACCACCTCCCCTTCATAACCGCGGAGACGCGCGATGGTGGGATATTCAGGCGGGGAATTCTCCTTGTATAAGGGATAGGCCAGCATTTCGGTCTTTCCAAAAACGGCGGTTCCGTTGCCGCCCTGGCCGATCAAACCGGCAAATTCCGCTCCTCTGTCTGTGTCCGCCGGGGAAGGATGGTTATTTGCCGGCGTTTGAATGACGTTAACTTCGTCATCGGCCCGCTGAAGGACTCGCGAGGTATCACTGTTGCGGATAGGATGCGCAGCGATGGTCGTCGGCTGTTTGCCGATTTGCCGCTGCGCCGGAGAATCAGCCCGCGCATGTCGGGACGAAGTGGCAACTCTGTCCGCGCTCTGTTCCAGGGAAACCCAAATGAGGCGAAGTCCCTGACGCCAGGGCGAGACCGGCATCGCTCGGGACAGGGATAGAACCAGTGCCGCCGCCACGACAATATGAAGCAGGGCGGATAATATAACGGCGGATAGGACGCGTTCCTTTTTTGAAATAAGCGTGTTCATGAAGAAATTATTTTTTCATCAATTGTTCGACGACTTTTACGGCTTCAACCCCGTCCTTGGCGTAGGAGGCGCCGATGGACGCGGCGTAGTCATGATTGACCACCGCTCCTCCGACGAGGAAGGGTTGCTCAAACCCCTGATTTTTGGCCAGGGAAATGACTTCCTTCATTTGCACCATCGTGGTGGTCATCAGGGCCGAGAGGCCGATGACATCGGGATGTTCTTTCCTGGCCGCATCCAGAATCTCCGGGGCGGAAACATCCTTACCCAGATCAATCACTTGATAACCGTGGTTTCTCAATAAAAGCGCCACGATGTTCTTGCCGATATCGTGAATATCGCCCTTGACGGTGGCGAGAATGACTTTACCTTTGTTCCTCGCGGTATCCCTCGCCAGCATCGGTTCAAGAAAACCGAGACCTTTTTTCATGGTTTCGGCGGCCGCCATCAGTTGAGGAAGAAAAAACATTTTCTTTTCGTACAAATCCCCCACGCGGACAATGGCCGGAATCATCACGGCGTCCACCAGTTCTTGGGCCGACTGGCCCCCGGCGAGGGCTTTTTCCAGAAGCGATACAATGTTTTCCCGCTCGCCGTGGGTAATGGCCTGGGCGATGCTTTCTTCCACGGAGAGACCTTCCTTCGCAGGAACGGAGGGAAAGGCGGGGCCGGTCTGCGCGGAGAAATGTTCAATGAAACGCGCCGCGCGGGGATCCCTGGCGATCAACACGTCGGCCGCCTTTTGCACGCTAATGATTTCCGCACTGCCGGGATTAGCGATCGCCATTGTCAGGCCGCAGTACCGGGCCATCGCCAGAAAGGTCGCGTTGAGCCAGGGGCGGCCGGGCATGCCGAAGGAAACGTTTGAAATGCCGAGGTTGGTTTTGCTTTTAAATGTCCGGGCGCACCACTGCAGCGTCTTGAGTGTTTCGATGGCCGCCTGGGGATTGGAAGCCACGGCCATGACCAGACAATCCACCAGGAAATCATCCTTGGAGAAACCGAATTTTCTCGCTTTCTCATAGATGTTTCTGACAATCTGCTGGCGTTTCTGCGCCGTCTGCGGCAGATCTCCTCCACGGAGCGGCAGCAGAATGAACATGGCTCCGTACTTCGCGGCCAGCGGAAGCAGCTTTGCGATTTTTTCCTTTTCGCCGGAGATGGAATTGATCAGCATTCTTCCGGGATAAATCCGCAGGGCCGCTTCAACGGCTTCGATGCTGGAGGAATCCACCGCCAGCGGCAATTTTGTCAGGGTCGAAAGCAGGGAAATGACTTCCCGTATTTTCCGGGGTTCGTCAACGCCGGGATGTCCGACATTGACATCCAGAAGATGTGCTCCCTGCTGTTCCTGTTCCAGAGCCGTCCGGCGGATCAGGGAGAATCTGCCCTCGATGAGTTCCTGCTGCAGCGCCTTTTTGCCGGTGGGATTTATTCTTTCGCCCGCGATCACCAGGGGCTGGTTTTCCTCAAAAAGCAGAAAACTCCTGGCGGAACTCAGCGCGCCCAGTGATTTTCTCGCCGGCGGTGCCGGCTTCATCCGCCCGGTCGCTTTGGCCAGTTCGCGGATATGGGCGGGCGTCGTGCCGCAGCAGCCGCCGACCAGATTGGCGCCCGCTTTGACCAGCGCTCGTCCGAAAGCGGCGAAGGCCTTTGGGTCCATTTCGAAAATGGTTTTTCCGTCCTGTAGTTTCGGCATGCCGGCGTTGGGCTTGGCCAGAAGCGGCACCGTGGCGTAAGGTTTCATCGCCGCGATGAAGTCCGCCATTTTTTCCGGACCGGTGGAGCAGTTGCAGCCCACCACGTCCGCGCCCAGACTCTGCAGCGTGATCAGGGCTGAAACGGGATCCGTGCCGCCCAGCGTGACGCCGTCTTGTTCATAGGTCATGGAGACCATCGTCAGAGCGGCGCCGGCTTCCCGGGCGGCCAGCAGCGCCGCGCGCGCCTCCTGAATGTCAATCATGGTTTCGATGATAATCAGGTCGCAGCCGCCGTCGAGCAGGCCTTTGATTTGTTCTCGGAAAGTCTCCACGGCTTCTTCAAAGGGCAGGGGACCGAAGGGTTCCACAAACAGACCGGTGGGGCCGACGTCGCCCGCCACCAGCGCGTCCTTGCCGACGGTGTCCCTGGCCAGTCGCGCCAGTTCAATATTGATCCGACGGACGTCTTTTTCCGCCTGATACTGTTTCAGTTTGAAGCGGTTGGCGCCGAAGGTGCAGGTGTAGATGATCTGCGCGCCCGCTTTTTGATAGGAAGCGTGCAGTTCCCGGAGGATTTGCGGATTTTGCAGGCACCACAATTCGGGGCATGCGCCGCCGGTCATCCCTTGTTTTTGCAGTTCGGTGCCCATGGCGCCGTCGAGCAACGCGACTTTCTTTTTTAACAGGCCCTTGATCAGGGAGGCTTTGTTCACGGATTTCTCCTGACGGAATCGGGATTTTTTGGCATTGCCTTATACCAAATATCGGGGAATTTGCAAATGGCCGTTTTGTTCTTGAAAATGTCGGCGGCCAAGCCGATGGGGGCGATTTTCCTTACCCGAACATGTAATTTTTTTCTCTAAATAATTTGAGGCAGGCGTCGGCGACTTTCGGATCGTAAAGAATCCCCCTGTTTTTTTCAATTTCTTCCAGGGCCGCTTCAATTCCCAAGGAGGCCCGGTAAGGACGGTGGGAGGCCATGGCCTCCACGACGTCCGCCACGCCGAGAATTCTGGCTTCTATGAGAATCTCATCCCCCTTGAGATGCCGGGGGTAGCCCGAGCCATTGACCCGCTCGTGGTGCTGATAAACGATTTCGGCCAGCGGCCAGGGCGATTCCACGTCCTTGAGCATTTCGTAACCGCTGCGGGAATGTTCCTTGATCAGAGAATACTCCAGTTCCGAAAGTTTGGCGGGTTTGGTCAGAATTTCCGCCGGGATGGATAATTTCCCGATGTCGTGGATGATGGCGGCCATCCGGATTCCTTCTATTTGGTCATCCGACAAACCGATTTCTTGAGCAAGGGCACAGGCCAGATTGGCGGAGCGCGACTGATGACCGGCTGTATAGGGATCTCTTGTTTCCAGGGCGGCAACCAGGACCTGAATCGTCGTGCCGATGGCCTTCTTGAGACGCTCCAGGCTCTTGTTCAGTTCATCTTCTGCCTTTTTTCGGGCAGTGATATCTTCAATAAATCCTTCATGATAAAGAATGTTTCCAAATTCATCTTTGACGGAGCGGGCGTTGATGGAAACCCAGAACGTGGAACCGTCCTTCTTTTTGAACTCCACCTCAAAATTATTCACAACCCCGTTTTTCCTGACTCGCGCAAGAAACCGGGCGCGGTCGTCGGGGTGAACATAGAGCTGTTTTTCAATGTCTTTAATGTTTTCGATCAATTCTTCAGGTGAATCATAGCCGGCCATGCGGGCAAAGGCCGAATTTGCCGCGATGAATTTTCCTTCGGGAGTGACCTGGTAAATGCCTTCAATGGCGTTTTCAAAGATTTCTCGATATTTGATTTCACTGGCGCGCATGGCTTCTTCCGCCGTTTTGCGTTCCGTGATGTTTTGAAGGATGCCCGTGGATCTTTTTAGCTGTCCGTTTTCATAAATGTAGTTGGCATAAAGGCTTATCCAGATTTCCTTGCCGTCTTTTGTTTTGCCGCAGTATTCGGCGGTCGGGGGGAGCTTTTCGCCGGCTTGAAGCTTGGCGAAGCGTTCTTTCAAGGCCTTTTGACTTTCCGGCGTGAAGAGTTCGAGAAACGTCATGTTTAGAATTTCTTCGCGCGAATATCCCGTATGTTTGCAGATAATGTCGTTCACGCTCGTCAAACGGCCTGTTTCGTAATTTACTTCGTAAACGCCTATTTCCGCGTTTTCCACAAGGCTGCGGTAGCGTTCTTCGCTTGAGCGCAAAGCCTCTTCCGCGCGCTTGCGTTCGGTGATGTCGCGCAAATTGACAATAGCCGATTCAACGGTGTTCCCCTGGATCAAGCCGCTAGCGACTTCCTCGAACGTCCTCCAGCTGCCGTTTTTGTGGCGGAGGCGCACTTCCGTCTTCAGGACAAAGCTGTTGGGGGCCGTGAATAATTTTTCGAATTCTTTGAGATTGTTTTTCAGGTCGTCCGGATGGATATGTTCAAGAGCGCTTGCGCCGATCCTTTCTTCCGGCCTGTACCCCAAAAGTTTGCGGACGGACTGATTTTCGTAAAGGATTCTTCCCTTGCGGTCCACCATGACGATGATATCCGAGGACTGTTCCGTCAAAGCGCGAAACTTTTGTTCTTCTTTAAGAAGCTTTTCCTCCATTTTTCTTCGTTCAGTCACATCGCGGACGATGCCGCGAAAGCCGGTCGGATTTCCGGACGCGTCCCGCATGAGGGAGATGGAGCCTTCAACATCGAGAATGACGCCGTTTTTGGTGACGACCCGCCAGCCGAACGCCTTGTTGGGTTTGCCGGTCAGATAAACGTCGTGGAAGGCCTGATAAACTTTTTTTAAGTCCTCCGGAGCCGTGGTTTGCCGGCTGTTCATGCCGAGAATTTCTTCTTTTGTGTAGCCCAGATCTCTGCAAACCTTGTCGTTGACAAAGGTGTGATTGCCGGCCAGGTCAACCTCAAAATAACTTTCCTCAATGTTCTCGAGGATGGTCCGGTATTTTTCCTCGCTGTGAATCAAAAGCTGCAGATCGGCCAAATGTTGCGCTTCCATCTGCTTTTGCCTTTTTCTGATCTTTGCTTCTTCGAGTTCCCTGGCAATGGCCGGTCCGAGACGGGAGAGATTGTTTTTCATGAGATAATCATGAGCGCCGAGGCGCATGCACACGGTGGCGGTCTCTTCACCGATGGTGCCGGAGATGATGATAATAGGAATGTCCTTGCCCATTGATTTCAGCAGAGCGAGGGCGGCCGGAGCGTCGAAATGTGGCATTTTGTAGTCACAGAGAATGATATCCCATTCTTTTTCCTCCAACGCTTTCTTCATCTCATCGGCTGTATCCACTCTTCGGCAGTCGGGATGGTAGCCGCTTTTTTTCAGCGCGCGGATGATCAGGAGCACGTCCTCTTCCGAATCATCAACCATCAAAGCCCGAAGAATTTGTGGTTGCTTGACTTCCGGTGACGGTCTCATTCTATCCATGGAATTATCCTTTGTCGGCGACCTTATTGCTCTGAGGGAAATTGATATCCTTTTTCCCTGAATAATCTTATGCAGGCTTCCGCGACATCCTGATCGTAAAGGCTGCCCTTGTTTTTTTCGATTTCCTGAAGAGCGGTGTCTATCCCCAAGCCGGGACGGTAGGGGCGGTGGGAGGCCATGGCCTCCACCACGTCCGCCACGGCCATGATGCGGGCTTCGAGAATAATTTGCTCGTCTTTCAGACGTCTCGGATAGCCTGATCCGTTTATTCTTTCGTGGTGTTGGTAAATGATTTCCGCCAGCGGCCATAGGGATTCGATGTGACGAATCATTTCATATCCGCGCTGGGAATGTTCTTTGATCAGGGAAAATTCGATATCCGTCAGCTTGGTGGGCTTGGATAAAATTTCGGCGGGAACGGCCAGTTTCCCGATGTCATGAATCGAGCCGGCCAGGCGGAGGCCGTCGATTTTTTCCTGTGGCAGGCCCATTTCTGCGGCGATGGCGCAGGCCAGATGAGCCACCCGGATTTGATGACCCGCCGTATAGGGATCTCTGGTTTCCAGCGCGGAAACCAGCACCTGAATCGTTGTGTTGACGGCATTCTTGAGCCGTTTGAGGGTCTGCCGAAGCGTTTCCTCCGCCCGTTTCCTTTCCGTGATGTCTCTGGCGATGGCCTGGATGCCGACGGGCTTGCCATCCGAGAGAATGGCGGATCCCTGGGTTTCCACGTAAATGATATCGCCGTTTTTCTGTTTGAGTTTGAACTCTCTGGTTTTTTTCTGCGAGCCGGTGGCTTTGATTTCCGCGATGGTTTCTAAGGCGGAAGGAATCTGATCCTCAAACAGCAAGGAGGAGACATTCATTGCCTTCATTTCTTCCCTGGAATAGCCGAAACGTTTCAATCCCGCGTCGTTGACGTCGATGAAATTGCCGTCGAAGTCAATCAGATATACCATGTCCAGCGAACGTTCGAAAAGAGCGTTGTAACGTTTTTCGATGTCCTGTAATTTTTTGAGTGCGTCCTCCTTCTGGTTCGCCATTTCCTTGCGTTCGGTGATGTCCTCCAGCATTCCCAGCTGTTTGTAAGCCTTTCCCCGTTCGTCGGGAAGGAAAAATCCCCGATCCCTTATCCAGACGTATCGGCCGTCTTTGTGCAACATGCGGTATTGCGCGTCCCAGTAACTACATGCCTCCTCCGCTTTTTTGAGCAAAGCCAGAGTGGCTTCCTTATCCTGGGGATGCAGCAGGGACTCCCATTGGGCAAACCCGCCGCTGATTTCCTCCTGGGGGTATCCCAGGACGCGTTCGATGCTGCTGCCCCACGAAATCTGGCCCGTGGGCACGACGTATTCATAGGCCACCTGGCCGGAAGACGCGACGATAAGTTCATATCTCTGCATCCAGGCGGAGAGTTCCTCCTCGGCTTGCTTTTGTTTTTTGCGCAGCCGCGACTCCGCCAATTCTCTTTCGATGGCCGGACAAAGACGCGACAAATTGCTTTTGGTGATGTAGTCGTGCGCCCCCAGACGCATGCATTCCACGGCCGTTTCTTCGCCGATGACTCCGGATACGATCATGATGGGGGTTTCGACGTTTGCGTCTTTGGCGGTTTTGATGGCCGCCATGGCGTCGAAGCTCGGCAAATTATAGTCGCAGAGAATAATGTCCCACTTATTTTCCTGCAGGGCCTTCTTCATCGCGACGGCCGAGTCGACGCGCTGATAAATCGGATGGTAGCCGCCCTTTTTCAGCGCGCGGATGATGAGCCATGTGTCATCTTCCGAATCTTCGACAATCAGCACCCGAAGGGTATGTTCCAGAGAATTTCTCATCATCGGCAGGTTTTTCAAACAACCCCAGTAATTTCAGTTAACGAGCCATTTATGCTTTGCCGTGGTTTTGCGCTGTCACCGTTTTCTCTTTTTGAAAGATAAACAATTATAACGATTTATGTCAACAAAAAGATTTCTTTTCAAACGGGGTTTCAATGCCGCCTCCGGCGGAGAGGTGATCAACGAATGCCGCTTATCGCGGTGACCGATTTTTCGGGAATCAGAATGAAGTCCGACGTGATGTCCACACTGAGGCGGCTCATCTGCAGGGCTTCATGAATGGCTTTCTGATTCCGGAGATGAAAATCGGCATAGCCGGCGGAGAAACGCCGCGGCAGAAGGGTTTTCCCCTCGCGGCGCAACTGCTGATTGAGGTAATGCACAATCCAGTCCAGGCCGGCATCCACCATTTCGCTGGCGGTGGCGTCGTAAACGACAGCGGCGGCCAAATCGTCCTCGGCCGTTTTTTCTCTGATGGCGTCCATGATGCCGTGACCCGCCGTTGCGGCCATTAAAACCGCTTCCCGGCAGGGCTTCAAGAAAGAGGCCAGTTTCCGGCTGACGAAAGTTGGGCCTTCCGTCAGAAGGATGGTTTCGCCGTCATTGACACTGATGGGCAGGCGCAGAAACGCGCCCTTGATGGCGATGAGCGACGACGCTTCCTGAATGAGGCGGTCGGTTTCTTTTTTGTCTTTGGCCGAGAGTTCTGTGGTTTGTTTCCGGTATCCCAGGCGCTGATAAATTTTATCGCGGGGAGGATCCAGGGATATCTTTTCCAGGAAAAACACACGCTCCATTTTTCCCCTCCGGGGTTGGTTTCCGAATGATGCCGGGATTGCGTTATTTGAGCAGTCGGCGCAGAGCTTCAGCCACGGCCTCTCCCATTTCCGCCGTGCCGACCAGCTTTTTGTTTTTTTGAAAAATATCCCGCGTCCGGAAGCCCGCCTTCAATGCTTCGCTCACCGCCTTTTCGACAAGCAGGGCCTCTTCAGGCATCGAAAAGGAGTGCCGCAGCATCAGCGCGACGGACAGGATCATAGCCAGCGGATTGGCCAGGTTCTTTCCGGCGATATCCGGCGCGGAACCGTGGATGGGTTCGTAAAGGGCGGTTTTTTCGCCCAGGCTGGCGGATGGGAGCATCCCGATGGAACCGGTCAGCATGGCCGCCTCATCGCTTAGAATATCGCCGAACAAATTGCTTGTCACGATGACGTCGAACTGCGAGGGATCGCGGATGAGCTGCAGGGCGCAGTTGTCCACATAGAGGTGGTTGAGCGCGACATCCGGGTATTTTTTGCCCACATCGGTGACGACCTCCCGCCAAAGCTCCATGGTTTCCAGAATGTTGGCTTTGTCCACGGACGTCAGACGCTTCTTTCGGCGGCGGGCGATTTCGAAGGCGCTGACGGCGATGCGGCGGATTTCGTCTTCATGATAGACCATGGTGTTGACGCCGCTTCGTTTGCCGTCATCACCTTTTTGGACGCCTCGCGGTTGACCGAAGTAAACGTCTCCGGTCAGTTCCCGGACGATCATGATGTCAATGCCGCGCGCGATGCTTTTTTTCAGCGGCGAGGCGCCGAGCAGCTCTTCGAAGGCGACAACCGGCCGCAGATTGGCGTAAATCCCCAAAGAGCCCCGCAATCCCAGCAGCGCTCTTTCGGGCCGCACGTTGTAGGCCAGGGATTCCCATTGCGGACCGCCGACGGCGCCCAGCAAAACTGCGTCGCAGCGCAGGGCGAGTTTCAGGCTGGAATCCGGCAGGGGAATGCCGCACTGATCGTAGGCGCAGCCGCCGACCAGCCCTTCGTGGATGTGGAAGGCGATATTTTTCTTGCCGGCGATGACCTTGAGGACCTTCAGCGCCTCTTTCATGATTTCCGGTCCGATTCCGTCGCCGGCAAATACTGCGATTTTGAAATCAGTTTTTTTCATGGCTTTTTTTCCTGGCGATGTGCTGCATTAAACCGCCATCGGCAATGAGCTCTTCCATGAAAGGCGGAATGGGGCTGATGGGAAAGGTTTTCCCCGATCCGCTGATCGTGATGGTTCCCCGGGCGCTGTCCACGATGACTTCCTCTCCTTCTTGAACCGCGTCGAAGAGTTCCCCGGATTCAAAAATGGGCAGTCCCATGTTGAAGGCGTTGCGGTAAAAAATGCGGGCAAAACTTTTGGCGATGACGCAGGAGACGCCCGCGGCTTTGATGGCGATGGGCGCGTGTTCGCGCGAGGATCCGCAGCCGAAGTTTTCCCCCGCCAGAATGATGTCGCCCCGGGTCATTTTTTTGACGAAACCAGGATCGGCGTCCTCCATGCAATGGGCGGCCAGTTCCTGAGGATCCGAAGTGGTCAGATAGCGCGCGGGGATGATCGCGTCGGTGTCAATGTTGTTTCCGAACTTCCAGACTTTTCCTTTGATGAGCATGGTGATTTTTACCCCTTTTTTTATAGTTCTTCCGGCGAGGCGATTCTGCCCGCGACGGCGGACGCGGCGGCGACGGCCGGATTCGCCAGATAAACCTCGCTTTGGGGATGGCCCATGCGCCCGACGAAGTTGCGATTGGTCGTGGCCACGGCTCTTTCCCCATCCGCCAGAATGCCCAGGTGCCCGCCCAGGCAAGCGCCGCAGGACGGCGGACTGATGACGGCTCCGGCCTTCATGAAGATGTCCAGCAGGCCTTCCTTGAGCGCCTGCCTGTAAATGTCCGGCGTTGCCGGAACGATGATCAGCCGGACATGCGGGGCGGCTTTTCTGTTTTTCAGAATCTTCGCCGCGACGCGTAAATCCTCAATCCGCCCGTTGGTGCAGGAACCGATGAGCGACTGGTCAATTCTGATCCGACCGAGTTTGCTGATTCCCTTGACGTTCGACGGCAGATGCGGAGTGGCGACCTGGGGTTCGATTTTCGCGACGTCGATTTCGATGGTGGAAGCGTAGGCGGCGTCGGGATCGGAAGCATAGATTTTGTAGGGCCGTTTCGCCCGGGACCTGAGGTAGGCTTCGGTAACGCCATCGGCGGCGAAAATGCCGTTTTTGGCGCCGGCTTCGATGGCCATGTTCGCCATGGTGAATCTGTCCGCCATGGAAAGTTTCTTGACGGTTTCGCCGGTGAACTCCATGGCCTGATAAAGAGCGCCGTCCACGCCGATGTGACCGATTATGTGCAGGATCAGGTCCTTTCCGGACACCCATTTCTGAAGTTTGCCGAACAGTATGAACTTGATGGACGCTGGAACCTTCAGCCAGATTTCGCCGGTGAGCATGGCGGCGGCCAGATCCGTGCTGCCGACGCCGGTGGAAAAAGCGCCCAGTGCGCCATAGGTGCAGGTGTGGCTGTCCGCGCCGATGACCAGGTCGCCGGGAAGAACGATTCCCTTTTCCGGCAGCAGGGCGTGCTCGATACCCACCTGTCCGCCTTCGTAGAAGTGCGTGATTTTCTGCTGCAGGGCGAATTCGCGGACTTTCTTGCACTGCTGGGCCGAATTGATGTCCTTGTTCGGCGTGAAATGATCCAGCACCAGGGCGATTTTGTTCCGGTTGAAAACTTTTTTGCCGCCCGCCTTGATAAATTCATGGATGGCGATGGGCGCGGTGACGTCATTGCCCAAAGCGATATCCACCTTCGCGTTGATGAGCTGACCCGGCTGAATTTTTTTCAGGCCGGCGTGCGCCATGAGAATTTTTTCCGTGATCGTATTGCCCAATGTTCTTTCTCCTTTGAAAAAGTGAAACGGTCTTTAGCGCATTCCCGGAGATTATTCAATCACTTTAACTTTTTTGTCGTTGACCTTTAAAATTTCCAGACGGTTGAGCGCGTTGATGTAAGCCTTGGCCGACGCGACGATGACATCGGGATGGGCGCCGCGCCCCACGACGGCGTGATCGTTGTATTTCAACTGAACGGTGACCTCGCCCTGCGCGTCCGATCCGCCGGTGATGGCGTTGACCACGTATTTCATCAGGGGATAATTGGTCTTCGTGATGTTCCGGATGGCCGCGAAAGTCGCGTCCACCGGGCCGTTGCCGAATCCGGCGGCGCGCACCGTTTCCTGGCCGATCTGGATTTCCATGGTTGCCGTGGGAATGGCGACGTTTCCGCTGACCACGTTGAGGTACACCAGCGTGTACTTGTCTTCACCCCGGTAGATTTCTTCGGCGAGAATCACTTCGAGATCTTCATCGTAGATGTCTTTCTTGATGTCCGCAAGTTCCTTGACCCGGGCCGCGATTTTGGTGATCTGTTCTTCGGTCAGGTTATAACCCATTTTTTTCAGATGATGGGCGATCGCGTTGCGTCCGGAATGTTTGCCTAGGACGATATGCGTGTCGCTGATGCCCACGGACTGCGGCGTCATGATTTCGTAGGTGATTTTTTCCTTGATCAGCCCGTCCTGATGAATACCGGATTCGTGCGCAAAAGCGTTGGCGCCCACGATCGCCTTGTTGGGTTGCACGGGAATGCCGGTGATTTGTGTCAGCAGACGGGACGTTTTATAAATCTGTTCCGTGTTGATTTTTGTGTAAAGACCGAAAAGGTCCTTGCGCGTCTGCAGCGCCATGACGATTTCCTCCATGGCCGTGTTGCCGGCCCTTTCGCCGATTCCGTTGACGGTGCATTCCACCTGGCGGGCCCCGTTTCTGATGGCGGCCAGGGAATTGGCCACGGCCAGACCCAGGTCGTTGTGGCAATGAACGGAAATAATCGTTTCGCCGATGTTTTTCACGTTCTCAAAGAGATAGGCGATGAGTTTTCCGAATTCTTCAGGGATGGCGTATCCGACGGTGTCCGGAATGTTGACGGTTGTCGCGCCGGCGTCAATCACGGCAGACACCATTTCCACCAGGTAATCCTTATCCGAGCGCGTGGCATCCATCGGTGAGAATTCGACGTTTTCCGTGTAGGATTTGGCCAGTTTGACCGCGGCCACGGCCTCTTTGAGCACCTGTTCTCTGGTCTTTCGGAGCTGGTATTTCAGGTGAATGTCTGAAGAGGAAATAAATGTGTGAATCCGCGGGAAAGCGGCGCCCTTGATGGCCTGCCAGGCGCGGTCAATATCTGTCTTGTTCGCCCGTGCCAAGCCCGCCACCTGCGATTTTTTGATTTCTTTAGCGATTAATTTGACGGCTTCAAAATCACCTTCAGAAGCGATGGGAAAACCGGCTTCGATGATATCCACGCCTAGTTTTTCGAGCTGTCGGGCCATGAGCAGTTTTTCTTCCGTGTTCATGCTGTAGCCAGGCGATTGCTCTCCGTCCCGAAGCGTGGTGTCAAAAATGTAAACGCGGTTCTTGTCCTTTTTCATCGTTCCTTCTCCTTTTTTCAGAATGACATACTAAAAAGGCCGTGGTTTCTTTCCGCCCACGGCCTTCCAGTTAAGCATTTTTTGGTCAATCTTCATGGATGACCGAAAAACGATGGGCGGACGGTCCTGTCCAAAAAGCGCAACAGCGCGAGTGTCAGAAGCAGCGCGGCCATATGGAGAGTTTTTTTTGTCATATTCCAATCGTTTTTGGGTCTCGATTTTTTTTGCTTCATAATGTAAACGATCGCGATTGTCAAAACATTTTTTTAGAGGCATGAAAAAATATCATCTTGAATAAGCAGCGGATGTCCTTTATAAGCAAAACGAAAAAATAAACAGGAGATGGATGAATGTTCGACAAACGAAGGTGGCTGGCGGCTTTGGCTTGTTTCATGGTGATCAATTTCGGTGCTTTGGTTCAAGCGGGGGAAATCAGCGTGCGCGGTTCCGAAAGTGTTCTGGCTGCCATCGATTTTAATCCGCTGGTTCTTTTGGCCAGTCCAGACGGCAAAAGAGTTTTGGGATTGGCCCAAGAGGAAAACAAATACGTTGTCATCGTTGACGGCAAAAAACAGAAAAAGTACGATCAGATTATTTCCACGCTGACATTTAGCCCGGACGGACGCCGGGTTGCCTATGGCGCCAGACAGGACAACCGCTGCTTTGTCGTGGTGGACGGTCGGGAAGGCAAACCCTATGATTCCATCAGTTCGGTCATTGTGTTTAGTCCGGACAGCAAGAGGATTCTTTATTCCGCTCACAATCAGGACCGGCATATGGTTGTTCTTGATGATCAAGAGGGAAAGAGTTTTGACGGCATCGGCGCCACGCTGGTTTTCAGTCCCGACGGCAAACGGACCGCTTATGGCGTCAAACGGGGCAACAAGTACGCGGTGGTGGTGGATGGCGTGGAAGGGAAATGGTACGATGCGATCGGTTCATCGATTGTTTTCAGTCCGGACAGCAAACATATAGCGTACTGGGCCGGATCCGATAATAAAAGCTTTTTGGTGGTTGATGGGAAAGAGGGCAAACCTTACGATTTGATCAGACCGGGGATTGTTTTCAGTCCGGATAGTAATCGGGTCGCCTATGTGGCGCAAAAGGGCAATGAAAAATTTGTGGTGGTCGATAATCAGGAAGGGAAATCTTATGATGATATTGGGTTGACCATCGTTTTCAGTCCGGACAGTAAACGGATTGCTTATGCGGCTCAAAAAGGTGATAAGAAGTTTGTCGTGATCGACGGGCAGGAAGGAAAAGCATATGAAGGCATCGGGTCTTATCTGTTTTTCAGCCCCGATAGTCAACGGGTAGCATTTACCGCCGCGTTGAAAGGGAAACGTTTGGCGGTCATTGATGGAAAAGAGACAGACCCGTATGATAACATGACTAATCTCGTTTTCAGTCCGGACAGTAAGCGGATTGCTTATGCGGCGGAACTGGACAAAAAACGATTTGTCGTTATTCAGAACAGGAAAGAAAAACAATATGACAATATTGTGCAGGGGTCATTGGCCTTCAGCCCGGACAGCGAACATGTGGTTTATGTCGCACAAAAGGACAAAAAGCAGTTTGTTGTTGTCGATACCCACGCGCTAAATGTTTATGATTCCATCAGCTTGATCGCCCAAGGAAAAATTGTTTTTGATTCAGCCGAGAATTTTCATCATCTTGCGCTGAAAGACGGAAAAGTGTATTTTGTGGATGTAAAAATATCTCAGAAAAAATGACTTCAAATACACGGAAATATTTACGGAAAGGGGTTTCCCGGATCTTTCAGGACTCAAAATGAGCAGCCTTGGTTATCTTCAGGGCGAGTAAATCATAGAAGAAAAATTTCTAAAAAATTTTCTTGACAAAAATCATTTAAAAAATTAGGTTCAACAGTTCGCTTGAACAGGCGAAAGTGTTTTTTTGCATTTAAAATGCTTAAGTTGTTGAATTAAAATAAGTTTTAAGGGGAATTTGCTGGCGTAGCTCAATCGGTAGAGCAGCTGATTTGTAATCAGCAGGTTGCGG
>DAOSZO010000014.1:0-39056 GCA_035382085.1 Smithella sp. | reverse complement strand
CGGACATCCGCGGCGGGAGCCGGCGCTGCTGCGGGAGCGCTCATCCCAAGCGTTTCCATAATCTTGAGCGCTTTGTCCTTGATTGCTGTTGCCGCATTGACGGCGTCCGCGAAACTTCCGGCCTTAAAACTTTCCTCCGCCTTGGCCCAGTCCTCTTTCACGGAGGCCAGGCCCGTTTTGGCCTCTTCCAACGCCTGTTTGGACAGATTGGCCGGCAGCTTTTTGACTTTCGAAAGGGAATCCACCTTGGCCTGAATGTCCGTAACCATTTGAGGCAATTCCTGACTCATGGCATTCCATTTCTGCGTGAATTCGTCTTTTTTGGCTTTGGCAGCCGCCAACACATCCTTGGCCTTGCCGGACAGAGCCGTCGCTTCTTCCAGGGCCGCCTTGTATTCTTTCTTGACAAATTTTTCCTTCACGGAAGCGAGAGAATCTTCCAGCATTTTGACTTCATCCGGAAGGATCTTGGCCGCTTCGGCCTTGGTGGCGTTGACGGCTTCTTCAGAGGCCTTGATGGCCATTTCCGCCGGTCCTTTGGAGCCGGAGCAGGAAATGATAAAAAAGAGACTGACAAGCAAGGTCATGGCGAGTGCGAATACGTTTTTTTTCATGATCGTTCATCCTTTCTTGATTTTTTTTGTTTCCAATAGATAAATTAAAATTATTTCTTGCTGATTGAGTTAAACAAATTCCCTTGTCCTTTCCCCCTTGCGTCACCTCCTTCCGGATATATTTTATGAAAAACATGCATCCGCGTTTCCTGTCAACTTTTAGTCTGTTTCCCCAAAGCTTAAAAGGTTTTTTGTTGCCTTTGCCCACAGGGTGAAAGATTGTCCTGAGCGTCGCGCAACCGTTTGTTTTTTTGTTTCGCCTCAGTGGTCTTCATTTTCCGTTTTTGACGGCATTCTTGGGCCGAGAGCTTCCCGCTTGTGAGACCTTTTCCTCAAGGGGCGGGCGCGTTGATACTTAAAACCCTGTCATCTGTGGACCTTTTCTTACGAGAAATCTTCGATAAAATCAACGAATAAATTTAAAAACGTTTGGGCGGCCGGATTATCCACCAAGGCCGTCTTTTGGATACGCTCTGTGGATGCTGCAGGCAGAAAAAATTCCCCGGGGGGGGTGCGAAATTGTCGGGAAAAGGATTTTCAATTGACACGCCGGAGGTGAGCTTCTATACTTTGAAAAAATATTTTCGAGATTGAGGTTGTCGTGACGCGATTGAAATTCATCATCGGGCAGTGGCTGGCCCGGACCACCCGAAAGCTGCGCAACAATTTTTATATTTATCTGGCGGCTCTTTTGAGCCTGTTTGTGCTGGTGGATGCCGGGATTTTTCACGTCGGCGAGAACATGCGCCAGAAGGCCTTTGATTTCATGGTGCGCGCCCGTCTGTTCGTGCCCAAGCCGGATGCGGATATCGTGATCGTGGATATCAATGAGGCGTCTCTGGCGGCGATGGCCGGCGAATACGGACGCTACCCGTGGCCGCGGCAGATCTTCGGGGAGTTTCTGGAAAACCTCAAAGCCCAGAAACCGCGGGCGGTGGTTTTTGATATTCTGTTCAGTGACGCGGATATAGCCAATCCCGACAGTGACGCGTATTTCAATGAAACAATTGCCGCAACTGACAATACCTTCTTCCCTTTCATTCGTTTGTCGGAAGAACAGGATCGATTGAGTGCCGTAAAACCCTCGATGTTGCCGGGTGTCGAAGAAACCGTCAGGGGAGGGGCGGATGACCACGCCACGGTTGCGGTGATTTTGCCTCATTTTAACGCGATCGTCAATTCCGGGAGGATGGGCTTCAACAATATTTATCCGGACAAGGATGGCATTGTTCGCGAATACTGTCTTTATCGCGATGATTATGGCTGGAAGATTCCCTCGCTGGCCCTGCAGGTCGGCAAAGCCCTCGGATACCGCCTGCCGGAGTCGCCAAGTGTTTTGCTCAACTGGCGCGGCAAGCCCTTTACGTATCGGTATGTGTCTTTCAGCGATGTTTTTTTGGATATGACCAGCAAGGCGAAGAAGCGTCCGTCCGATGAATTCACGGGAAAAATCGTGATGATCGGCTCCACGGCGCCCAGCCTGTTTGATCTCAAGGCCACCCCTATGGCCAGAATGTTTCCGGGGGTGGAGATTCTGGCGACCGCCATGGACAACATCAAGCACGGAGATTACCTCCATGTCTGGCGCGGCGCCCTTTCGTATGTTTTGTTCAGTCTGGCACTGATCTGGCTGACCTGCGCCGCTTTCTATAAAAGGATGGACCGCGACAGACTGAACCGGGTTTTCAGCAGCAGCCAGGTTATCCTGCTCGTTTTTTCTTACGCGACCATCAACGCGACCAACACCTACTTTGACCTTACCGGACCGGTGATTTGGGCTATCGCGTACTTCAGCGTGGCGAAAATCTACGCGCTGGCCAACGACCTCGCCCTGCAGCGCTGGCTGGCCTTCGGCGTGAAGACCGGAGAGGGAGCTTCCCGAGCACTGATCCTGCCGATTCTGGTGGACAGCAGAGAACCGCTGGGAGACGCCTTGATGAAAAGGCTGAAAAGAAAGATTGAACTGAACTGCCGCACGCCCAACACCGTTGATGTCATCAAAGGATCGCAAAGCGGCATCTGGGGACTGTTTGCCGATATGGTGGTTGTCTGCTGGACATACTCGGGAAAGAAGGAAGAGTATGCCCGGCAGGCCGGGGAAGACGCCGAGCAGCTGATTCAAAAAATGCCTCTCATTCTCATTGATACTGGCCTGCCCGGCAACACGAAATTCCGTTACACGAAACACGAGGGGACTTTGGCGGAGGAAGTTCCTCTGGCCGGGCAGTGGCGCAGTCTTTTTGCCCAGGCGGTCATCAAGCTCGAAAACTTGAGCGACTAAATGAGAGGTTTTAATGGTCCGTTTATCAGGGAGGTGAACATGAAATTGTTAAGATACATCCTGTGTTTTGTTCTGATAAGTTTATGGTGGCCCGTACTGTCGGGAGCGGTAGAAACGGGCAGTGCCCTTAAAGATGATGTTCTCCGTAAGGAACCTTATTCCGATTCGCGAACAACCGGAAGCATGGCGCGCGGTGAAAAATTGCAGATCTTGGCCAAAAAAGGCGCGTGGCTCAATGTTAAAACAGCCCGGGCAACGGGTTGGGTGCGCCTGCTGTCGGTGAAAAAAGGGATTGCCGCTTCCGGCAATCAGATCAAGGGCGTGCTGGATGTCGCCAGCGGCCGGGCTGGAACGGGCAAGGTGGTTGCGACCACCGGCGTGCGGGGGCTTGGCGAAGAGGATCTGAAAAACGCCCAATACAGTGAATCGGAAGTCAAAACGATGGAGAGCTACACTCAGACTATCCAGGAAGGACAGCAGTTTGCCAAGAAAGGCGGGCTCAAGGCGATAAAAATTTCGTATCTGCCACCTGCCCGAAGAGGAGGTGAAAAATGATGCGGAAGATTTATCTTATTTTCGTTGTTTTTTTGATGGCGGCGCCGCAGGCGGCGGCCATTGATCTTGGCGAAACGCTCAAGGATGTGGTGAAAAGCGGCATGGAGGGAAGGGCCGCCTCCGGGAATCAAGAGACGACCGCGCCGCAGAGCATGACAGGCGAAAACAAGACGGCTTTAAATTGGAAAAGCCCTTCCGTGGAAGAGGAAATTCAGATTGGACGTCAGATTACAGGGAATCTGCTGGGCGCCGCCCCGCTGGTCAGGGACGATGCTTTGCAAAGATACGTCAATCAGGTCGGGCGTTGGGTGGCCAACCAGAGCGAACGCGCCGATCTGCCCTGGCATTTCGGCGTCATTGACAGTGAAGATATCAACGCCTTTGCCGCGCCCGGAGGCTATGTCGTGATCACCAAAGGTCTTTACCGCAAATTGCAGAATGAAGCGCAACTGGCCGGCGTGCTCGCGCATGAAGTTGCGCACGTCGTCCGGAGTCATCATCTCAAGATTCTGCAGCAGTCACAGCTTTTGGATCTGGGCGCGGGCTGGCTGGGCAAGAAGGTTGGCCAGAATCATGAAATCATCGGGAAATTAATCGGCCGGGGCGCCGAAGTCTGCGCCCGCAGTTTGGATAAAAGCGCCGAATTTGAGGCTGACCGCATGGGGGTGGTCCTGACGGCTCGCGCAGGTTATGAGCCTTACGGTTTACCGGAAGTGCTTCAGACCATCGGGCAGACAGCCAAAGATGACGGATCTGTGGCGTTGCTTTTTAAAACCCATCCGCACCCCGATGACAGATTGAGAGAGCTCGATGAGGCAATCGGCGAGAGATTGGATTCGGTGAAAGCCGGAAAAACTTTGGAAAAACGTTTTTACAAATTGAAAAATTGACGCTTCGTCATTGATTTGAGACCTTTGCATAACGCCCTAAGAAAGCCGGCCTGAAAATCGTTTCCAGACCGGCTTTCTTTTAAGTTTAGCGCAAAAAATAATTATCTAGGTGGTCTTGATTCCTGTTCCGGTCCGGGGCCCTGTCGATAGGGTGTTCTTCCGTCTCTTTTATAGCGATCTTTGCGGTACTTTTGCACACCCCATCTTTCCCTTTCCCAATATCTGTCGCGTTTCCATTGATGCCAGTTGCGCTGCAGATCCTGATGCGGAATACGTCTGTATTTCCAAGGATTTCCCTTCCAACGGTGTTCTTGATAATAGTTTCTCCACCCCGGGGGAACATGTCGGTGAAACACTGGAGGATGAGGATAGTACGCCCAGCCCCTGTCGTAATAGCGGGAACGATACCAGCGGCCCTGCCAGGGTCTCCACCACCATCCGCCGTAGAAAAAGATGTCCTCCTGAATGTCCGGAACCGCATACACATCAGTTTCGGGGATGATGACAACATGAGGGGGTGCCGGAAAGAATATCGGCGGAGGAAGAGGAATATCCACATGAACACTGACCCCCGCCATTGCCGATAAAGGGGTCAAAACGACAAACGCGAGAAACAATATCTTAAAAATTAATTTCTTCATCTGAAAACCTCCTTCATAGGGTTTGATCTTGGTTAAGCCGATTCGGAAATATCCGATCGGAACAATACGTTTTTCTTGCCATCCAACAACAACCTAATTTACAATATTTAGCAAGTGTTTTATAGACGAAATTAATATATGAAATCAACTAACGGAAAACAACTTTTACTTCGATTTTTGCGTTAAATCTTGTTTTTACTCAACTTTTTTCGAAAGTTTAAGTAATCGTCGGCGGATTGACGCGGATTCTCCAGCATGGGCAAATGCCCCAGCCCCTTCATGATGATGACTTCAGATTGGGGCAATAATTTTTGCAGAATGTCGGCCGTAGCGGGACTGATGACGCGATCCTTTTCTCCCCAGACAATCAACGTCGGTGTCTTCAAACCGCTGATATACTTTTCCGCCGAATCAGCGGAAAGTTCCCGGAAAATGCGCTTTTCCAGTTCGTAGTTTCGGATGCGTTCCTGCGCCATGACATTCAGGACCGGGCGCGGAATAAACGGCGGCTCGGACATGACAAAATCGAAAATCCGAGCGAATTCCTTTTCATTGCGAGCCATCAGCGGATTTTCTCCCGTTTGGGCGATGAGGTTGCGCATTTCACTTTTGGGGGCGCTCCAGATTCCGCCCGGGTCAATCAGCCACAGGCTCTTTACCTCTTCGGGATAAAGCGCGGCGTACATCATGGAAATGTGTCCCCCCATTGAGCTTCCGCCGAGATGCACCTGGGTGATGCCCAGCGCCCTGGCCAGCGTTCTGATCCTGGCGGCCTGAACGCCCGCCGAGTAATCGGCGTCCTGCGGATGGGAGGATTCACCGAAGCCGATGTGATCAGGGATGATGACTCTGTAATGGGGCGTCAGAAAACGTGCCACATATATAAAGTTATCCTTATTTGCGCCAAAGCCGTGCAGCAGCATCAGCGGTTCGCCATGTCCCCCCTCCAGATAGACGTAATGCAGTTCTCCGGGTAAAGAGATTTCCCTGCGTTCCAGTCCGGAGCGCTTGCGTTCCGCGTCAACCGCCATTTGGGTCAATTTTTCCGGCGCCAGATACAGAAACCCCACTCCCGCCGCAACGGCGATGACGACTGCCGCCGCAATGATTTTTATTGCGCGCATAACAAACCTCCTGCTGATTATTTTTTTACGAAGAAAATTCTGACTAGCTCTTTCCTTTTGTTCTGTCCAGCTTTTTCAGGGGTTTATGATTCCCTAGGCATTTTCATCCGAAAGAAAATCCAGCAGATCTTTGACAAATTGGTCACGGACCTCCGTGATAAACCCGTGGCTGGTGCCCCTGTATTGAATCAATTTTGCGTTCGGGATGCGTTCGGCCAGAATGTGCGAATTGGCCGGCGGGATTAAGGGATCATCCAGACCACTCAACACCAGCGTCGGATTTTTGATTTCCGGCAATCGGTCATAAGTGTCGGATTTTCCGCATGCCATGAACTGTCTAAGGGCATTGGCGGCGCTGATGGGCGCGCGCATGTAACGTTCCCTGAAATTTTTCACATACTCGCCGTGGGAGGCGAGAAAATCCGGCGTAAACATTAACTGTAAAGCCCGGTCGAAGATGCCATCCAGCCCGCCGCTTTTGTCCAGGAGAATTTTCATGACTTCCGGGCTTGCCTGAATCATGTGTCTGCCTCCGCAGAAGGTGCAGGCCAGAATGAGTTTGTTGACTCTTTCCGGATATTTGATGGCCAGTTCCTGGGCGATCAGTCCGCCCATGGACATGCCCAGGATGTGCGCACGCGAGATCCCTTTGGCGTCCATCAGGGCCACAGTGTCATCGGCGAACATTTCGGCGGTAAATTCGCCTTCTTCCGGAGTGACCGTGAATCCGGCGCCTCGGTTGTCAAAAATCAACACCTGATAACGGGAGGCCAACGCGTCGATGAGTTCTTTATCCCACCAGTCCATGCTTGCGGTAAGACCCATAATTAAAACGAGCGGGTATCCGGTGCCTGACACCTCGCAACGGATTTTTAAGTCTCGGACGGCGACGTATTCCATGATGACCTCCAGGGCTTTTGGTTTAATTGACTTGACTTGACTTGACATGCCGTTGATCCGTTTGTCAAGACCCATCCGCAAAATTAAGTGGCCGACGGATGTTTCCGGCTGCCCTCATAGAGTTCATATTCGAGAAGCCGGCATTCGATCTTGCCGTTATATAAAATGGTCCGCTTTCTCGTGCGCAGGCCGATTTTTTTGATCATGTCCAGGTTGCCGGTGAAAATATATCCGCGGCAGTTCCCGCCGGTTTTTTTCAGAAAGTCGCCGATCCCCCGATACATTTGTTCGAGTTTTCTGATTTTTTGTATCCTGATGATGTCCGAATTTTTTTTCTCGGACGGTTTGCGTATGAGGATCTTTTTCCCCGCCACGATTTTTTCCTTGATTTCATCCCTGGCACCAGGGGATGGTGTCGGCAAAACCGCTTCCATCCTCTCCCCGTAGGGTGGGTTCAAAACAATGACGCCTCCGCCATCGGGAATGGGCGTTTTTGAGAAATGGCAGACGCGAAAGTCTATAAAGTTTTCAACGCCGGCCGCCTGTGCGTTTTTTCTGGCGGCGCTCACCGCTCGTCTATCGATGTCGGTTGCGATGATTTTTACCGGCAAACTTTTGAGCGCCAATGCCCGGGCCTCTTGGCGCAAGCGGCGCCATTCATCCTCCGGAAACTCCTTGATGAACATGAAGCCGAAGCGGTCGCGCAAAAGCCCGGGGGCGCGGCCCAGAGCCATCAAGGCGGCTTCGATGGCCAGAGTGCCGCTTCCGCACATCGGATTGACGAAATTTTCCTCCCTTTGCCAGCCGGCGGCCATGATGACGGCCGCGGCCAGTGTTTCCTGAAGGGGAGCCAGGAGCGGTATTTTCCGGTAGCCGCGCATTGAAAGGCGTTCTCCGGAAGTGTCCAGGTAAAGGTCGCAATGGTTTTTTTTCCAGTAAACGTGAATGACGGCCCCGGATCTGTCCGAGCCGGAATCGGGTCGGTTTCCAAGAGCCTCCCGCATTCGGTCGACGATGGCGTCTTTGGTTTTCACGTTGACAAATCGGGTGTCGGTAATCAGGGGGTTGTCGGCAACCGATGTGACGCAGAAATACGCCGCTTCTCCTGAAGCGTGGAGAATATTTTCCCAATCCATGGAATGGATTTTCTGGTAAAGAAGCTCCGGAGTATTGACGACAAAAGTTTTCAGACAATACAAAACACGTTGCGCCGTGCGCAAGTGGAGATTGAGCCGCATCGTATCCAACAGCGTGCCTTCCGTTTGAATATGATTGTCAGATTCCTCAAGAACGGGAAAGTGGAGAGCCGCCGCTTCCTCTTTCAGAAAAGGAGAGGCTCCTTTGGGACAGGTAATCATGATTTTGCTTTTCTTTTCCCAGAGCGACATTGGAATCCTTTAACACAGCATGATGCTTTGAAGAAGAAAAAACATTTGTGCTAAAACCTAAAACGGTTGTGAATCGGAAAAATCCCCAAAAGAAGGTTGAATCGCTTCCCTTAAGATTGCAAGACTGCACCGGATGAAAATTCCGGAAATCGCGCCGGAATATTTCGACTAGTTTTTCTGAGCAATAAAGAGGGCGATAATGCCGATAAAAGAAATAATATAGGGATTTTGAAATGTGTTGATGCCCTCAATTTGTTCCGGTCCCAGACAAGAGGCGGTTTGAAAACCGAGATAGATCAGCGCGATGATATTAAGCATGACACCTAATACGGAGAGCATAAATTCACTCCTTTTTCTGAGAATTTGTGCAATTTTGTAAGTATTATAACACGATCTGCAATATTTTGGAGAAAAAATATTGTTTGTCGGGAGGGTGCGAAGGTGTTAATTTAGATCAACGTTTCATCGTTGATGTCCTGCAAAAGGTCGTTCGGGTCAGAGGGAACAAAAACATTGTCGAACATGTCTAATCCATTGGACGAAAAGGGACGGATTATCGCGGACGGGGATCTCGAGTTTGTCAGAGCTTGTCAAAAAGGAGACATAAACGCGTTTGACGTTCTGGTCGCAAGGCATCAGACAAAGATGTTCAATGTGGCTTACAGAATGCTTGGAAATTATGACGAGGCGGCCGATGTCACGCAAGAGGCGTTTGTGGCGGCATATAAAGCCATCAAAACATTCAAGGCGGAAGCGAAATTTTCCACGTGGTTGTACAGAATTATGTTGAATCATGCCAAAAACCGGATCAGGCGGATGCGCGGCGGAAAAGAGCAGGGAATCCTGTCGTTGGCTGAAACGGAAAACCTGGATACGGGGTCAAAGCCGCTGAGCGATGGAAATCCTTATGCGATCATGGAGCAAAAAGAAAGAGACGCCCGGGTACAGCAGTGCATCACGTCGCTTAATGATGAGTACCGGGAGGTGTTGATTTTAAGGGATATTCAGGGATTGTCTTACGAGGAGATTCGGGATATTCTGAAAATACGGGAGGGTACGGTCAAATCCAGATTGGCTCGCGCGCGTCATGCGCTGAAGGATTGTCTTTTGAAAGTCATCGGTGATTTATGAAAACATGCAAAGACATTGAAAAGCTTCTTCCTCTGTATCCGAATGATCTTCGTTCACGCGGAGAAGAGGAAATGTTCAGTCAGCATTTGGCTTCCTGTTCTTCGTGCGCCGAAAAACTGGCGGCGCTGGAAAAGGCAAAAGCGCTTGCTTCGGGTCTTGACGAAATGACGCCGCCGCGGTGGCTTCAGCAAAAAATCATGGCGGCGGTGCGTGAAGAAGCTGCAAAGAAAAGTGTCTGGGAAAAATTGTTTTATCCCTTGCATATAAAAATTCCGGTACAAATCGCCGCCACACTGGTCGTCGCAGTGTTGGCGGTCTACGTTTATCAAGCGGGGGAAGACACCATGAAGAAAGCGGCGGTTCCCCCGGCTCCGGTGGCGGAAATTCAGCGGGAACGCCTGCATCCCCAAAAGCCTGAAGCGTCAGGGCAGGCATCTGTATCTAAAAAAGATCAGGCGATGCGTCATCATTCGTCATCGTTGCCGGAAATGAAGCAGCCGGCAGTTCCAGAAGCCGCCGAAGTTGCCGGAAAACAGATTTCGAGTGATATCCATTCAGATCAGTACAAAAGCCGTCCGGCAGCAAAAGAAATTGTTTCTTCGAGCGCGGAGATGAAAAGGGAGGAACCGTTTCGGTCGTCGGATGCCGTTTCAAAAACACAGCAGGCGTTTGATCTGTCAGGCCGTGTGCAAAAACCGGACATTTTACTGGCGGTGGCCGATATTGAGCAGTCGGCGGCCGATGTGGAGAAGATCCTTGACCGGCTGGGAGCCCGAAATATTGTGAGGCGGACGACGGGAGGAGAGGTCTTATGCTTCGCGGAAATACAGAATCGGAAAATGAAAGACTTAATCGCCCAACTGAAGTTTATCGGGCGCGTTGAGGCGGCAGAGTCTTTTTCCGCGGAGACCGGCGGAAATATTTCTGTGGCCATCGGAATCGTCAGAGATTGATGTGATGTTTTTTGGAGCAATGATGCGGCAGGGACCGGGCGGCCTTTCATAGCAGTGAGATGCCCGCATCATTCATGATGGATTCTGATTCCAAATATGTTATAAAGATAGCCGGCGGATGTCTTTTGAATCGTGATGGGCCGGAGAGTTTTCACTTTGGAGGATTTGTCTCATGCTTAGTCTTTTTATCCAAAATGACCATGAACAAAATCTGAGAATCAAGCGCTTTCTCATCGCCTTTGGAGCTTATCTCATATGGAGCGTCATCTGTTTCATCGGTTATGCAATGGGATTGACGACCGTTTCCTTGAAAATTTTGAGCATGGGAGTTTTTGCAAGTATTCTTGTCAATGTCCTGCTTTACCTGGCCTTCCGAACCGGACTGAACAAGAAGGCGAAAGATCCCAGCCTGACGCTTCTCCAGATGGTCATTGCCACGTTCTGGATCATGGTGGTGATGTATTACGCTTATGAAGCAAGAAGCGTCTGTCTTCTCGTTTACATGGTCGTGCTGGTTTTCGGATTTTTCAGATTGCGGGTCGGCCAATTTCTCATCCTGTCCCTGTACGCCCTGGTGAATTATTCGGCGGTGGTTTTTCTGGTTTACAAGCTGCATCCGGAAGCCATCAATGCGAAGATTGACGTGTTGAACATTATTGTCCTGGCCTTGATTCTGCCGTGGTTTGCGATGATGGGCGGATACATTTCCAACCTCAGGAAGAACATCGCCAAAGCGCTTTCCACGATTGAACGGCTGACCAATAATATTCAGGATGTCATTTTTGTCACGGACATGAATTTGAACTATACCTATGTCAGCCCGTCGGTGAAAATCCTCAGGGGGTACGAACCGGAAGAAACGATGCGACAATCGCTGTCCGACGCCTTTGCGCCCTCCTCGATGAGGTTGGCTATGGATACCATCGCTGAGGTTTTGGAATCGGCGAAGTCGGAAAACAGAGATTTCAAGTCCCGGACGATTCAGACAGAGATTCGGCGAAAAGATGAATCCAGCGTCTGGACGGAAACGAAGATTTCCGTCGTCCTCGACAAAAAGGGGCAGGCCAGCGGTCTTCTCGGCGTGATGCGGGATATCACCGAGCGGAAACAAATGGAGGAACAAATCCATCATCTGGCTACTCACGACGCGCTGACGGGGCTTCCCAATCGTTTGATGTTCGGTCAGCTGCTCAATCACGCCATTGAAACCGCGAAACGCTACCAGCGGAATTTTGCCGTTTTCTTCGTCGATCTGGATCGCTTTAAAATCATCAATGACACGCTGGGGCACGAAGCGGGGGATCAACTGCTGAAAGAAGTTTCTCAACGGTTTGAAAAAGCGCTTCGTGCGGTTGATATTGTCGCCCGCTTGGGGGGCGACGAATTTGTCATCCTGATGGAAGAAATTCAAAACAGGGATCAGGTCGCCGCGCTGGCCAAAAAAATCTTGGCCGTTGCCCTCGAACCTGTCTTCATCAAGGGCGAAGAGTGTCGCGTGACCGCCAGCATCGGCATCAGTCTTTACCCGGACGACGGGGAAGACGAGCAAACGTTGATGAAGAACGCGGACATTGCCATGTATTTTGCCAAAGAGCAGGGCAAGAACGATTTTCAATTTTATTCCAGAAAGATCAAGACGCAGCCCAATGGACGCCTAGCGATAGAAAGGAATCTTCGCGCGGCGCTGGACAAAAATGAGTTTTCGCTGGATTATCAGGCCAGGCTCAATGTCCGAACCGGCGCCATCGCCGCGGTGGAAGCGCTCCTGCGCTGGACAAGCGCGTCCTTGGGCGTAGTCACCCCGACGCAGTTTATTCCGGTGGCCGAGGAAACAGGACTGATCGTGCCCATCGGCAGATGGGTGCTGAAAACGGCCTGCGCGCAGAATGTGGCTTGGCAAAAGCAGGGGTTGCCGCCCGTTTGCATTTCCGTCAATTTGTCGTTCCGACAGCTCATGGATGATCAATTCGCAGAAGATGTGCAGGCCGTTTTAAAAACAACAGGTTTGGAACCGAGTTTCCTGGAATTGGAAATCACGGAGAGCATGCTGATGCATAATCCTTCACGCATGATTCCTCTGCTGAGCAAATTAAAGGAAATCGGAGTCCGGCTGGCGATAGACAATTTCGGTACGGGGTATTCTTCCCTGGCGCATATCCGGCAATTTCCGGTGGATACCATAAAGGTCGACAGGTCGTTTATTCGCAATATCGCGCAGGAATCCGAGGACAAGGCGATTATTGAATCGATTATCAAGGTGGGCAAGCTTTTGAGCCTCACTATTGTCGCCGAGGGCGTGGAAACCGAAGTGCAGGACGAATTTCTGAGAAAGCATGTCTGCGACGAAATGCAGGGCTTTTATTTCAGCAAGCCGGTGGATCCCGATCAGTTTACGGAGTTGCTGCGCAGGTATAATAAGCCTTCCTGAACGTCCGATACCGCCGTGCCCCTTTTGTTTTGCAAAGGACGGTCAGTGCCGCCGGGGTTGACGGCGCCGCCGCGGCGTCGTCCTTCAGAATTATTTGATGTCCTTTAAAAAATCTGCGGACGTGAATGCCGGGTGCGGGTAAGTGTAAAATCCCCTGCCGGTTTTCTGTCCCAGTTCGCCGCGGTTCACATAAGCTTTGACGAATTCGGCGTTTTTCTTTTTCTGGGCGTCGCCGGAGGCCGTCGCCCAGAAATTTGTGACATGCCAGACCGTATCCAATCCGACACTGTCCATCAACCCGAAAGGTCCGATCATCATGCGCATGACGCCCATCCAAGCCCTGTCGATATCTTCGAATGATGCGACATCATTGGAAGCCAGCGTGAGCGCCGAATCAAAAAGCGCGCTGAACATATAGTTGAAAACGTAGCCGATGCTTTCCTTGTGCAACACGATGGGAGCCAGGCCGGTTTTTTCGGCGAACCGCTTGACCAGCTCCACGCACTCCGGAGCGGTGCCGGGATGCGGCATAATATCGACCACATTGGTCATCCGGATGTCGTGAAAATGAAAAGCGAGAAATTTTTCCGGCCGGCCTGTCGCCCGGGCGATCATGGAAGGCAGAAGCGTGGAGGTATTGGTGGTGAAGACAGTCCGTTCCGGGCACAGAGCGTTCAATTGTCCGAAAACTATTCCCTTGAGCTCCGGATCTTCCGGCACGGATTCGCTGACGAGATCCGCGTCCCGGGCGGCTTGCGCCATATCGATGGTGGTTTTGATCCGGCCCAGGGCCGAAGCCACTTGGTTTTCCGTAATACGTCCGTCTCGCGTCATTCTGGAAGCCAACCTGTTTATTCGTCCAAGCGCTTTTTCCAGAATGTCTTGCCGGATATCGTAAAGCATGATGTTGCAACCGTAAAGGGCGCACTGGAAACCAATCTGCTGACCCATCGTGCCGCTGCCGACAATGAGAATGTTTTTAATGTCTTCCACGCGCATATCTGCTCCGGTTCCGTGATTTTATGACGTCGTTAATATAGGGAAATCGCCAAACGATGTCAATTAATAAAACCTGGAAGGGCGCATTGAGCGGAGAAATATTCCTTTGAGTAAGGCTCTGCATCGAAGGAAGCCGTTATTCTTTGCAGACGATGCTCTGTATTTTATCGGCGAGGGATTCGGGAAGAATGTCATCCCACTTGTCGGGAAATTCGGGTGACGAAACGATGATGTTATTTTCCGCATCGTAAATGGTTGAGGAAAAGGGATTGATTTTTTTGTGTTTGCAGTCAACGCGCCAGATTCTGATTTCATGATGGAGATCCTGGGGGGTTTTTTCGTGCTTCCCGATGCTTTCCAAAAAGGCGCGTTTTGTTTTTTTGCCTTCCGCGCCGTATACGGCTTTTGTTTTGATGATCCGGATGCCTTGATCCGTTTGATGAATGCTGTTTTTGTCGTAGTAGTTTTCACCGGTGGCCGTTTTCCCGATGCGGATCCATAGGCTGTCGCTGTCGCTGCAGGCAACGACCATCAGAACAAGAACAGCTGTCGCGAGCAGCAAAAGCTTTATGGTTTTTTTCATGTTATGCCTCGCTCCGGTTTTTTACCCATATATCAGGACAGAACTCGTTTTTCTATAAAAAATTATTCAACGAGGCCAGAATGGCCTGGGCGATCACCCGGTGTCCGTGTTCATTGGGATATCGGGCATCGGATTGCAGCAGTTGGCCGTGGGTGAGACGGTTTTCGAGCAGATGATTCGCCCAGTAAAAGTGGATGGGAATCAGGACGCAGCTTAAATCCGACGCGACGACCTGCAGGGATCTATAGAATAAGCAGACGGCGTCCATATCATAAGGATTGTCGAAAGTCTGGGACGTTGCCAGAAAAACGACCGGATTGAATTCTTCGCGTGCCAGCCTGACCATTCGGACGATGTTTTCCTGAAACTCCGAACGGTACACGTAACCAAAAGCGTCATCGATGCCGAAATGAAGAAGGAGCATATCGGGCCTGAACGCGCCGATGTCCAGATGAAACGTCCTGACGCCGTCAAAAGATGTTTCTTTGCATCTTGACCGGTTGATCACGGTGACGCCTTTTTTCTCGAGCCGCTCGGTCAGAATATCGGCATAGTTTTTTTTCGCGCCGTAACCTGCGGCAACGCTTCCGCCGCGAATCAGCAGTTTCATTGACCCTTATTCCTCCCAGGTATCACAAATCGGATTTTCAGGAATGTTCCTGCGATTCCTGAAGTGACTTTCTATTCTTTTGGCGATGGTTTCCTGCCTTATCCAATTGCCGTAAATTCTGCCGTGGGATGCCAGATAATTTACTCTTTTTCTGCAAAGGTCATCCATGCTTTTCGCCGGTTCAGCGGCAAAATGGGTCTGCGGGAGGGGCATAAAAGTATGGGCGTGAATTCGGACTCCTTTTTCAACCAGGTCTTTCATCACCTTGATCGTCTGGTCGCAATCTTGCGCGGTTTCTCCCGGCAGCCCGAAGATAAAATCAACATTGGCTTTCAGGCCGGCCTGGATCGTTATTTCCACAGCGCGATAGACATCTTCGACCGAATGGCCTCTGTTGCAGTGATCCAGCAGTCGCTGGCTGCCGGATTGCGCGCCGATGACGAGATTGTCATTATCCGCGTAACGAAGAATCAATTCAATGGTATCCCGTGTAACATGTTCCGGTCTAACTTCCGAGGGGCACGTTCCCCAAAATAATCTTCCGTGCGATCCAAGAACTTTCCGAATATTTTTCAGCAGGTTTTCAAGAGCGATCAAATTGAAGGTTTTTCCGTCCGGTGAACCGTAGGAAAAGGCGTTGGGCGTGATCACCCGGATATCCGTCAACCGGTTTCTTTTCATGATATCCACATTTTCACAGATGCAGTCGATGCTGCGGTGTCTCGGTTTTGTGCCGGACAGGTGGCCGGTCTGGCAGTAATGGCATTGGAAGGGACAACCCCGGGTGATTTCGATGGGGCCGATCTTGCGTTTTTTTACCGCGAAGGGCGGAAATCGGTCCAGATCAACCGGTTTTCCTGGACCGGTGAATTTGATCTTGCCGTTGTCCTGAACGAAGGCGATGCCGGGAACGTCTTGGAGTGTTCCGTCCGTGTATAATTGTTTCAGCAGATCGACGATGAGCGCTTCCCCTTCTCCCCGTGCCACAACATCAAAACCCATCCGTAACGTTTCGCCGACATCTCCGGAAGGATGGGAACCTCCGGCGATCAGCGTGATGTGTTTCCCGTATTGCCCGCGCAGTTTTCTCACCAGAGACGCAATCTTCCAGAGTTGCGGCGTCATAAAGGAAATGGCGAGAACGACCATATTGTGTTTTTTGACGATGTCCGGCAACTTTTCGACCAAAGTCTTTTCGTTGTCCGGAAAATAAATTTCCACCGCCTCAAAGAACGCGTCGGTTTCCAGAGCGCCGGCAAGGGCGTTGTAGCTGTACTTGTTTTGCGCGGTGTAAAGAAAAACCAGGGCATTTTCAGATTTCATGGGAATCTATCCGTTCAGGTCATATTTTCCGATGGAGGCGACATCAATCTTCTCCCCTGTTGACGGGTTACTTGCTCCAAAATGTTGACGACCCGCAGACAATCAGCCGGAGGATTCCGGCAGAAACGATCCATGGTGCAATATTGTCCGCGAAAAGCGACCCCGCCAGAGCTTGGTCAATCTAAACCGGCCGGAGATTCTCTGCCTGTAGGAAATCATACCTAGTAATGATTCCTGAAGTCAATATAAACGGTTGCCGGTGGGAAAACCGTCATTTTTTTGCGCAAAGGCAGCGTTTCGGAAATATTATTGCTGAGTTGTGAAGATTGAAGGCGACTTTTTTGCGCGCCGGATATAATTACGGCGAGATGCCTCTAAACAGTAAGCGCGCTTTTGAAAACATTGCTTTTCCCGCAGTGGCTGAACATCACTTTACGGCAGGCGTCGGATTGAACCTTACCAAGAATCTGACACTCAATATCGGCGGCACCTATTCACCGGAAGCGAAATTGACCGGTTCCAACGCGGCCTATCCTCCGGCCGGTCAGGCGATCAGTTTTTATGAGACGAAGATGTCGCAGTATTCGCTGGAGATGGGGCTGGCATACACCTTTTAACCATGGCTTCTAAAACCATAGCTAAAAAAAGGAGACCGATTGTGAAAAAGATTCTAATTATCGGAGCAGGAACGGCAGGGACGATGATGGCGATCCGTCTGTCACGCAAAATGAACCTCAACGATTGGTCCATCACGATACTGGATAAAGATGAAAATCATTATTACCAGCCAGGTTATCTTTTTATCCCTTTCGGCCTCTATACCCGAAAAGATGTCGTCCGGAAGGGAGCAAAATACATACCGGTGGGCGTTGAGTACATTCTGGCTGAGGCCGAACAGATTGTTGCCGAACAAAACCGGGTGAAGCTGAAAGACGGTCGTGAGATGAACTATGATATTCTGATTATCGCCACCGGTACCAGCATTCACCCTGAAGAAACCGAGGGGATGTTGGAAAACGGCTGGCGGAAAAACATTTTTGATGTCTACACTGCAGAAGGCGTGTATCCACCGCTGATTATGGCGAATGGAGCGCGCATGGAAGGCATTGAAGCCAATCTGTTTTTTACTTTCTTTGGAATGGATGCGATCACGAAGAAAAAATATAAAAAGATTAAGGTGGACACTGTGGGTAACCCGGCGATGGGTATACCGACGCTGATCGGAGCCCTACCGGGGATGTCCGCCCTGGCGACCATGATGATGAAAAAGAAAATGGACGCCCTTGATATCCCCCCCGTTGACGAATTCATCAAGATGATCAGCGCGGCCGGTTGTAAACTCTATGCCTGCAAGGCCAGTGTGGATATGTTCGGACTGAAGAGAGAGGATTTTGTTGATGACGTCCAAGGTGTTATAACGGTGGGTGAGTTTTATGCGCTTGCCGCCGGAGGACAAATTATTTTTACGTGATGACCGGCCGGTTAAAATTCAAGCCCCCTTCTGGCTTTATGAATTGAAAAGCAAAGCCCCCACTTCAATGAGGCTCTCCGCCGCTTACCGTGGAGAGCCTCATTTCCTTAATTTTTTTTAAAAGGATCAAGTATTGAAGCAGCCTCTTTGGCGGAAAGAGTCTCAAATCCACTTGAGGATGCCGGCGAAAGTGACCAAAGCAATGCCGTTGATGGCGAGCAGCGAACCGATGAAAATCTTTTGCGTCCGGGGATGCCAGTCATGCACGTAACAGGCAGCGGCGAAAAAGGGAATGTAAACGGTTACGAAGACGGGAAGCGCGCCCCACCAATTGTAAACCCAGACGAAAGTCGGCGTTCGTACCAGAAAGATTTCCAGGATGGAAGCGAAAGCGGCGTTGGCGACCGTGAAGACGAGACGGTTGTTCACGCCGAAAATTTTCGCGGCGGGATCTTTCGGCATCAGCTTGCAGACGACCACGCCGGCAATGGAAAACATCAGACTGATTTCGATGCCGACTCCCACCAGGAGGGCGAACGCCGTTCCGGATGGCACGGTCCACAGAGCGTGGCCGGAAAAGTGCTGGATAAGCGCGTTGATGATTTCGACGAACCAGTGAACCATGTAAAGCGCGAGCCCGCCGGCAATCGCCCGGTAGTTGCCCTTTTCGTATTCATTCGCGTAGACGTATAAAACCATTACCAACAACGGAATGACGTACCACTGAAATGTTTCGCCGCTTCTTAAAATGTTCAACGCCTGTTGAGTTGCTTCGGGATGGTTCAGATGCATTGCGGAAACCTCCTTTTTTAATTTACGTTAAAAAACAGATGGCCGCCTGTCGCGGATGGGCCTGAATCCTGATGGACAGGAATTTTATCCGATCGATGCGGCGTCATCTTTTCCGTTCCAGCCATTTGAGCAGATGGTAACTGGCGATGCCGATGAGCAGCATGCCCATCATCAAAGCGGGGTAAGACATTTTCCAGTTTTGAGCTCCGGTCATCATCGTCCATTCGGACATGCCGCCGATGCCTGCCAGCAGCGTCAGGGGCATGAAGATGGTGGTGATGAATGTCAGCCGCCTGACGGTTCTGTTGGTTGCGTTTGCGGTTTTTGTCATTTCGTTGTTCAGGATGGAAAGGTACATTTCCATCAGCGTGGAGACGATTTCACGGTAGGACTCCGTCAGCTCGAAGAATTTGGCAAGATGATCATAGATGTCCCGATAGTGATAGATGGCCTTTTCAGAGATGAAACGGCAGTCTTTACGACAGATCTTGACAAGGATTTCCCGCTCATGGAAAAGGCTCTTGCGCAGATTCAACAGGTCGCGGCGGAGTTGAATCAGTTCGGCGGGATGGAATGCGGAAATATCGGACAGAATCGTTTCTTCCTGAACATCCAGCTCGTCCTCCAGTGCTTCAATGGCCAAAAATTTCTTGTCCACCACTTCATCCAGAATGATGTGCATGAGGAAGCCTGGTCCGTGTTTCGCTTTTTCAATTTCCATTTTTAAAATGCGTTCGACACTCGTCCAAACGGGGTGTTTGTCGCAGGGACTCTGGCTGACCGTCACCAGAAAATTGTTTCCGATGAATATGTCAATTTCACTGATGTAGAGCTTTTTGTCGATATATTCAAAAGCGTTGAAGATAAAAAAGGTGTTTTGCGGAAAGTCCTCCATCTTGGGGATCTGGTTTTCGTCAAAACAGTCTTCGATGGAAAGGGGATGAAAGTCCAAAAGTTCACTGAGGCGCGCCAGTTCCTCTTTTTGAGGTTGGCAGTAATTCAGCCAAATAAAGCCGGTGTTTTTTGCCGCGGCAACGGCTTCGTCAACCGTGCCCATTGTCGTGAACTTTCCCTGGGGTGAGATGTGGTAAAAATTTGAAACGGACATAACGGCCTCCATCGATTTTCCAATTTTTTGATCTATGTGCCCGGGCATTCAAACACACGTTCAATATTCTTGAAAAACAGTGTCTTGCGTCTGGCGGCTTGCCGGACGCTCCGCGCCGGCGATATTTATGAAAGATGTTTCTTCGGCTCGGCGTGCTCCTGCGCCCTTCGGCGGTTCACCGGGCGTTAAATCCCCATTTTTCTTTTCCCTCTTCTGTAAAAAAATTCGTCAGTCACAGCATTTTTCAAAAGGGCCCTTTCTCCTGACGCCGCGCAATCGTCAGGCCGATCAATCGCGACACTACGACGGCGATGTAGGCCACACCTGAAAACTGCTCCAGCATCACCAACACTCGAGACGGTGATGTGACCGGCACAATATCACTCAAACCGGTTGCCGAGAGGTTGGCAAAGCTTAAGAAAAGCAGTTCGAGAAAACTCAGCGGTTCATTCGGATGTGTTCCGTAGGCAAAGGAGCCTGCGCTCCAAGCTTGACAGACCAGATAAAGATAGGCGAATCCCCACGCGATTAGCGTAAAGGTGGCGCCCGCTGCAAACAAATCATCAGTGGTGACGTGTTCATCACCCATCATGTAGGTGATCAAGCTGATCGCGCCATAGAAATACAGCAATGCTTCCAGCAAGGCTGCCCAGTGCAGGAGATTGGAATTGTTCGACAACAGCGACAGCGCGGACAGGATAATGACCAGGCCGGCAACCAGCCATGCTATCCAGTTGACGGCGGGACTGCGAAAAACCACCCAGACGACCAGAAGCAGAATGACCATTCCGAACAGACCCAGAAAATACTGGCCTCCCGGAAAACCTTCCAAGAAGACGTAGAGACCGAGACTCAGCAATTGCGCGGCCAAGAGAAACGCGGAGGGATGGTGGCGGGTCAGGCTGTGCCAATTGATGGATGTGATTTGATTCATGGCTATGTCCGCATCCTTCGCGCTTGAGATTGGGGCAACGCAACCGGATTTAAGAGCATCTTTGTCATCAGATGATGCGCTGATGCGCCTTGCGACCGTAGACGCGTTCATACGCCCTGCAGAAGGGGCATATGCCGCCTTCAATTTTCCTGACGAACTCAAAGGCGATTCCCTTCTGGGTCTTCCGGGCGTGGCTGCACACCGGGCAGACCCGGCAAAAATTGGCCAGCTTCTGGTCTTTGGCCGACACTTTTGATTTGGAGGATTGCCTTTTTCGATTGTCTTTGGCCATGGAATACTTTCCCCGTTGCTGAGGTGAATTTGATGTTTAAAGCATATCAATCTCCATCGTCTGTGTCAAACATTTCAAAAGTTTCTACCGCTGAGGAAACGGCTGGATGAAAATGCAGCGGCGCAGACGGACAGGAGAGATAATGCGTTTTTTGGAATAAGAAAAAATGGCAAGACAATCCCCGTGAAGTTGTTCTTCACGGGGATTGGATGCCTGCACAGGCGTTTGTTTGTCAAAGTTAAATGATATTATCGCATGTTCCGACAAATCATCTCAGGGCCTGTTGTTTTCCGAGCGAAACTTCGCCAGCCAGTGCTCGGTGAGCTTGCCGGCTGCTTCGCGTCCGCCCAACCCGAAAGCCAACGCCACCGCAACGGCGACCGATCCCAGCGTGAGACCAAACGCGAGATTCACAATGTCATCGGCGATGCCCATGGCCCGCAAACCCAAGGCGATGACAAGCGCCATGATGGCGACGCGCCCGATACGCGCCAATCCTTTGGTATGAGGACCGCTGGCCCGGTCAATTGCGTCATAGGCAAGGTTGGCCAGCCAGAATCCGACAACGAGGATGACGGATCCCAACAGGATGTCGCCGCCAAAACGGATGAAAGTGTCTATGAGATTGCTGACATGTGAAAATCCCAGTTGATTGGCTGCTTCGATGGCGGCAAAAAGCATGGCGAAAAACAGGATGACATAGCCGACGAAAACCGAAGCCGTTGTCTTTTTGAAAGCATGACCCAATCCTGCGTGTTGCGGCAAATTGTCAAACCCCACGTTGCTCAACAGACTGGCCAGCAGCCGGGAGGCAAAAGACGCCAACAGCCATGTGATAATCAGAATAAGGGCGGCTGCGATGATGTGGGGTACAGCCTCAAAAAACATATTCAGCATATTCGTGGCCGGTTTGGAAATCGCCTCGATTTTGAGCGCGTCCAGCGCGGCAATGAGCGCGGGCAGAAAGACCGCCACAAAAACGATCAGTCCAACGGTGTTGGAAAGTTGCACTGTTTCGCTTAATCCCAGTTGCCGTCCTATTTTATCGCTGCCGACGGTGCGCAATAGATTCGCGGTCAGGTTTCGCAACACGGTGGCAAGAATCCAGCCGACGCCGCCGATGACCAAGGCCGCAAGGACGTTGGGAATAAAATCGAGAACTTTTGCAATCATGGATTTGAAAGGATCAAGCAGCCCCTCCATTTGCAGTGCGCTGAGGACGGCGGGAACAAAAAGCAGAATGATCAGCCAAAACAAGGCCTGACTCATCCCGTCGCTGATCGGAGCCATTCCCGCGTGTTCGGCGAGTTTTTCATCCAGGGTTGTTTTGGCCAGGGCCTTGCTGACCATTTTTCGTACGGCGCTGGCCAGCAGCCAGGCAACCAGGGCCAACACCAAGCCGGCAATCAAGCGCGGAACGTATACCAGAAATGTGGCGAGCATTGAGGCAAAAGGCGCGGAGACCAATCCCAAATCAAGCGAATCGAATACCGCGATCAACGCAAACAAGAGCACAAACCAGAACACGCCGGCGGCCACGGCTTTTTCAATGTCGATGGATTGTCCCGTAAGCTGCTGGAAGCGTGTGTTTAAGCCTGTGAGTCCGAGACCTTTGCGAACGGCGGCGCGCAAAATTATCGCTATCAGCCATCCCAGAATCACGATGGCCAACGCTCCCAGCAGGGCCGGGATATGATTTCCCAATCCCGCTTGGATAGCATTCCACATGGTTGACATTTCTGAACCCATGATCATCCCTCCTTTTTTTTGTTTGTAGATTTGGATGCGTTGAAACGACTTATCTAAAATATTTTTGATTCGCGGTGTTCGTTCATCACGTCCCCCGCACGACGAAAAATAATTTTAGAGCATCGTCCATGACACGATAAAAGTGAACAGAGTCGTTTTCGGCCGAAAATCCGTTAAAAAAATCCACGTCGGCTTTTTTTGTTTTGAAATTTCTTTAAGGGTTCGGCTTGTTGAATTTGGCGTAAATCCAGAAAGGCAAGCCGACCGGATTGAGTTTTTTATATTCCTGTTTCCATACAATGTAGTCTTCGATTTTCTTCGCCACCTCTTCAGGCACATCAGTGAATTCGACGCCGGCTTCATATATTTCGTTTTCGATGATGGTTTTGTTCCACTGGACTTTTCCTTGCAGGGACAGCGTTTCCTGAAGATTTCTTAATGTCAAATCGATGTTGAGCAACGTGCCGAGAGGCAAGAGAACATTGCCCTGTATTCTTAATCCGGACGCGGAAATATCCTTACTGTACCGGTAATCGATCTTTTCTTGGGGGATATTTTCAACGACAGACAAGACAGAAATTTTAATGTCGTCTTCTTCCGTCAGGCGCTGCTTTTTTCGCAACGCTTCGGCGGCAAGATCTTCCCGGCTCTTTTTTTCGCTTTCTCTGAGGAGAAATTCCCTGGTTTTTCTGTCCATAACGATACATTCATCCTTTCTTTCGTTGCAGAATGTTCGTCAAATTACATTTTCCGGGCTTCCGGACAGCTGCTTTAAAAATCCCGAAAAGAAGTGCAATTTTGAATTAAGAAGTTTGAATGTGAATTTGTCACGCTTTGATGAAATTTTAAGAGTTTCTTGTTCTCATGTCAATCAAAAATTATGCTAAATTTCCGGTAAAGTTTTCTTGCGCCTGTTTTTGACAAATGGCGCGGAAGCTAACAAGGGAAAGAGAGGCGTGGACGGATGAGAACGACAATAAGTCGCCGGGCCAGGATTTAAAATCTGGAAACAGGGCTGTTAAACCAAGTATAATCCAAAAATATTGAGTAGTTAGGGTGAAATAGAAAATTTGTTGACATCCTTACCCAATCGCATTATATTCACGCGGCCCAAAGGCCGCATTGCGGCGAATAATTCGGAATCTCAATGGTTTGAGGCTGATCTTGCTGGGGAATCGTTCAATGGTAGGACACCGGACTCTGACTCCGTGAATCAAGGTTCGAATCCTTGTTCCCCAGCCATTTTTTATTGTTTATTTCCTTTTGCCATTTTGGCCCATGAGTCTTTCAATCCGACGACGCGGTTGAAAACAAGCTGTCCCGGGCGGGAATCCTGTTCATCGAGGCAGAAATAACCAAGTCTTTCGAATTGATAGCGACTCCCCGGCCGTGCATTTTCCAGGCTTTGTTCAACGCGACAGTTGGTGATGATTTTCAAGGAATCGGGATTGAGATAGCGGAGAAAGTCATCGTCCAGGCTTCCCGGATCTTCAACCGTAAAAAGCCGGTCATATAAGCGCGCTTCCGCGGAGATGCAGTGCTTGGCCGAAACCCAGTGAATCACGCCCGGCACCTTTCGGCCGTCCGCGGGCGGCGCGTTTTTTGTCTCAGGATCATATGTGCAATGGATTTCCTTTATTTCTCCGGTGAGATTATCTTTGACCATTTTTTCAAATTTGATCAAATAAGCATTCCGGAGGCGAACCTCGCGACCCGGTCCGAGGCGATGATACTTTCGGGGAGGATCTTCCATGAAATCGTCGCGTTCGATGTACAGTTCTCTGCAGAACGGAACCCGTCTGGTGCCCATTGCCGGATTTTGCGGATGATTGGCGCATTCAATAAACTCTTCTTGATCTTCCGGATAGTTGTCAAGGATGACGCGCAGGGGTTGAAGCACGCCCATGACCCTGGGCGCAGATTCGTTGAGGTCTTCGCGGATGCAGTGCTCCAGCAAGGCGACGTCGATCAGGTTGTCATTTTTGGCGACGCCGATTTCGGCGCAAAAATTTCTGATGGCCGCAGGCGTGAAACCCCGGCGTCTCATTCCGGAGACTGTCGGCATGCGCGGATCGTCCCAGCCGCTGACATGTTTTTTTTCCACCAGTTCAATCAGCCGGCGTTTGCTCAGGACTGTGTAACTTAGATTCAGACGCGCGAATTCAATCTGGCGAGGGCGTTGTCCGTGGATCAGCCGCTCCACGATCCAATCGTAAAGCGGCCGGTTGTTTTCAAATTCCAGAGTACAGATGGAATGCGTGATGCCTTCCAGCGCGTCCGAAAGGCAATGGGCGAAATCATACATCGGATAGATGACCCATTTTGTTCCCAGTCGGTAATGGGGCACGCGCTTGATGCGGTAGAGTATGGGGTCGCGCATGACGATGTTGGGGGAAGCCATGTCGATTTTGGCCCGCAGTACATGCGTTCCATCGGGAAATTCCCCCGCGCGCATCCGCCGGAACAGGTCAAGATTTTCTTCCACCGAACGGTTTCGGTAAGGGCTGTTTTTGCCCGCTTCGGTGAAGGTTCCGCGGTATTCTCTGATTTCGTCCGGACTCAAACTGCAGACATAAGCATCGCCGGATTTGATGAGTTCAATGGCGAATTCATACAATTTTTCAAAATAATCCGAAGCGTAAAACAACCGGTCTTCCCAGTCAAATCCAAGCCAGCGGATGTCGCGGATGATGGACTGGACATATTCCATGGATTCGCCGGCCGGGTCGGTGTCATCCATTCTGAGATTGCAGGTGCCTCCATACTGGGCGGCCAATCCGAAATTCAGGCAGACGGATTTGGCGTGTCCGATATGAATATAGCCGTTGGGTTCCGGCGGAAATCGCGTCGCAACGCGACCGTCGTTTTTGTTCATTTTCAGGTCGTTCTCTATGATATCACGAATGAAATCGGCACGCGGGGATGACGAACTATCAGCCATCGGAAAAACTCCTTCCGTTCCAGAAAAATATGCGTCAATCTCTATAATATTCAGTAAAATATAGCAAGAGTGATGAATTTCCTTTTTTTGCAGAGGACGCAGAAATATTCTTTGAATCAAAAATTGCCTGTTTGCTGAAAAAGGAATTTTTTTGAACCGAAAAAAATATTTGCTTTTTCAAAAAAACAAAAGGTGCTATTATGTCGAATATTTCCCTGCAATTTTTACTGTTGGGATTATTCCCGACAGGCAGTATGATTGAAGCGTCAATGTCATTTTCTTCGGATTTTTTGCGTAAAAAACTTTCCCCGTGATCGGTTAAGATGGCAAAAAGCAAATTGTCTTTAAAAGAAATTCTCAAGGAAGCGGAACTGGGCAACGCCGTGGCGCAGTATAATCTGGGGCTCATGTATCTCAAGGGAGAGGGGGTCTTGCAGAACGACGCCGAAGCGGCCATCTGGTTTTTAAAATCCGCCAAGCAGGATCATGTCAAAGCGCAGCTGAATCTCGCCTGGATGTATCAGGAAGGCCGAGGCGTCAAACAAAACGATGGAAAAGCCGCAAAATGGTATTTGAAAGCGGCGGAGCAGGGGAACGCTTCAGCACAGTATAATCTGGGGCTGATGTATCTCAAGGGAGAGGGTGTTGAACGGGACGCCGTCAAGGCGGCCAAATGGTTTTTGGCTTCCGCCGAACAGGGCAATGTGGACGCGCAGTTTAATATAGGTGAAATGTATGAAGAAGGTCTGGGGGTTGTGAAAAATGAAATTGAAGCCGCCAGATGGTACCGAGAGGCGGCCATGCAGGGAGACCGGGACGCTCAGGAAAAACTGGACGGCCTCAACCAAAAAATCAGAAGTATTCGGCATCGTCAGGACGAGGAATCCAAATGGCTCACGAAACCGGCAATCCTGAAGGATAAAATCGTTGAAACCAAAAAGGAGATAACCGAAGCAAAAGAGGAAAATGAAATTCCGCCGGAAGATATTCATGCGGTGAAATTAATTCTTCAGGAAGACGAAAAAGCCAGAGGGATGCAAACGCCCCCTGACGAAAAAGTTGAGGAAGACAAAGAAATAACAAAGCAGGAAAAGCAGGAGAGTCCCTGGCTTACCGCCAAATCAGGTCAACAAACAGGGGACCGTGCAGTGGAGACGCCCTTGTCGGAGCAACCGGATCAAACCCCAACTGAAAACGAAGAACCGTCTGAAAAGTTGTTCTTGGAATCCGAAGCGCCAGGCGTGGCGGATATTCAAACCGTTCCGGAAAAGGCGCGGGAAGAGAAGGAAACTGTCTTGCCGCCGTCATCTGCGATCGAGAAACTGTTTTTGGAATCGGAAATTCAAGACGCAGCCAGGCAATCGCCGGCCGCCGGCGAAATAAAACGGGAAAGGAAAGACGTCTTACCGCAGTCCGACATTGTCGTTGAAAAATTATACCTTGAATCGGAGATACGCGAAGCTGAAGAAACGCTTCCCGGAGCGCATCCCGTCGACCAGGAGCATCCCTTATCCTCGCCTGCGGCAAAAATTTTTTCAGAAGCAATCGCGCCGGAGGAACAACCGGATGCGGATCTGGAGTTCAGAGAGGGCCTGAAATACCATTTGGGAGGGGGCGTTGTTCAGGATGATGCCGAAGCGGTCAGGCATTTTCGTCACGCGGCTCAAAAGGGACACGCCGATGCTCAATACCACCTGGGTTTGAAATACTTCTTCGGCGAAGGCGTTGAACAGAATTTTGACGAAGCCATGCACTGGTATCAAAAAGCGGCGGAGGGCGGCCACGCCGAAGCGCAGTTCACGCTGGGGGGGATTTACCAGGAGGGCATCGTAACCGAGCAGGATGATGATCAAGCCATCCGCTGGTACCTTCGGGCGGCAAAACAGGGTCATGAAAAAGCCCGGTTCCTTCTGGAAACGATGTATCGGGCAGGCAGGGCGACTGTCCAAGAGGATTCAGAGACGGCGGACATGTTTTTGGTGCTGGCCGAACAAGGCAATGCCGATGCCCAGTATGAACTGGCCGTGAGGTATCGTGAGGGTAGGGGAGTGCCTCAGGATGATGCCAAGGCGGTAAAATGGTTTCTCCAAGCCGCCGAGCAGGGCAATGCCGACGCGCAGTTTCGGCTGGGACAAATGTACCACGCCGGCGACGGGGTTCCCCAAAACGACGCGGAAGCGGTTTCGTGGTATCAAAAGGCGGCCCGGCAGGGGCACGCGGATGCGCAGTATCATCTTGGGTTGCGGTATTTTTTCGGCGAGGGCGTCGCGCAGGATTTCAAGCAGGCTATCAATTGGTATCTGGAAGCGGCGGAAAGCGGACACGCCGAGGCGCAATACAGCTTGGGCTGCATCTATCAGGAGGGCATTCTTGTCCAACAGGATTATCACCAGGCGATTGACTGGTATCTCAAGGCGGCGGAGCAGGGTCATGAGCGGGCCAAAACGGTGCTGGAGATGATGGACAGAAAAGACAAAAGTGTTCTCGATGAGGAGAATGATAAAAAGAAAGATAAAGATCTCAGAGACATCATATGGAATGATTAGGGCCTTTTTTAGCCGGAGGGGAAATTTTCAAATTTTATAGCGAAAAAATTAAAATAGAGGATTCGGAGCGTTTAGTTCAGGATTTTCACACGCGAAAGCGGGGAATTTCCCGCAACCTGAAAACCGTTGATTGACGAAGATCAGCCCTCCATAAAATTCATGTCCCGCAACAAGCCGTACCACGCCCTTCCGCGGATCTTGTCGAATACCAGCCAATGCCCGCCGGTGCGACAGTGGCAGCGGGACAAATTCCATCTTAGTTTTAATTGTTCCACCGGTTCGATCGGACACAATCGGTCTCCGCGCGAAGCCACGACAAGAATGGTGTCGGCGGGTATCCGCGGCTGAAGATGCAGGGGCGAATGAAAATCCGCCGCGCGGCAAACCCGGGCGCGCCACTTGGAATCAAAAGGCGCCCGCTTCAGGAAAGCGTCGGGGGACATGGGCCTGAGCAGAGTAAGCGCCGGAACCATCATCGCGGCGAATTTCGCCCGTGCGCTGACGCAGATATAAATTCCCGTGACGTATCCTCCGAGACTGGCGCCGATCAGTCCAATGTCTGTGGCGCCGAGTTTTTTCAGGAGGCAGAAACAATTTTCCAGGTCGTAAATGCTGTGGGCGACGCATTCATTGGTGAAAGCGGCGTCGCCGGGGGTGAGATAAACGCGGCGGGCGGCGCGCGGCCCCGCTACGCGTTTCCAGTGAAAGGGCTGAATGAAGAGCGCGACGTCCAGCCCCATTGAAAAAAGCGCGCGGATTTTGAACATACGTTCCGCTTCCCGCGGAGCGCCCATCATGAATCCGTGGACACAAAGAACAGTCTTGCGGGGCGTATCGCCGTGCGTCCAGCGGACAAGGTAACCCCTGCGGTTTTCGGCATAACCCAGATAGCGGTCTCTCACATAAGGATTTTGCGGCTCATAAAGACTGGGAAAGGAAAGAACCTGATAAAAACCGCTTTGATAGGATGCCTGAGTTTCCACCGTGTAATCCGGGGGCTCCGCGGGCAGGACAAAGAATTTCCGGGGATCTTTCACATATCTCTGTTCTTCATAAAAAGCCACTTCGCGCGCGTAATGCTGCCAGTCGGTTTTGCGGCGTGACTGAAAAAAAGTCATGATTCTTCCCGGCGCGAGAAACATTTCGTCCACGGCGCTGCCGATCAGGTCCAGTGCCTTCGCGCAGGTTCTCTTCTGTGTTTTGTCGTCCATGGCGGTTTTGATTTCCCCTGAGGGCCGACCCCGCAAAAAAATCTTGCCTTTGATTGAGATCCGTCGACGCTCGTTTTTTCGTCGGATGAGGGCATCAGACGTTAATTGTTGCGATCCCCGGTTTTAATTATCGCCCGGAAACTTGCCGCCGGGAGGCGGAAAATCAAGATACTTTCCCGCGGCCCGTCCGCGCGCCTTCAATTTGCGCCTCAATAGCATATCAGGACGGCATGTGCCAATAATTTATGAAATTGTTGAGATTTCCCCATTTGTTATCAGAAGTAAGCTTGTGAATTCGCCCGTACGTCGAATTGTTAATGAATCGCGTTGCATTTTTTTTCGAGATTCGTTATTATACAACCCTCCAAAGAGGTATTATCAGCGAAAAAGTTTTCATTTCGGCAATTCTTTTCAGATTCAATGATAGGAAAGCAGGAGGTTTTTTGATCATGAAAAAGGAATTGACCATTATCGGCGTTATTCCGCAGTACCCGAAACATTCACAGCAAAATATTTACGCCCGGATCAAAATGCCGCCGGTGGGTATTTTATCGGTTATGAGCCAGATCCGGCACCGGCGAGTCAGAGAAATCTACGCGATTGATGAAAATAATTACAATGGACCGCGTGATTTCATGGGCCTGCCGGATCATTCTTTTTTGCAGGGCCGGCAACCGGCGCAGATTGCTCTATTTTACGGAGGGATGAGCAATTCGGTACTCCGTATGTTTTCGGTCGCCGAGCAATATCGGGGATTTGGCGCGGTCACCATCGCCGGCGGAAGCCATGTGGACGCGCTGCCCCAAGAAGCGCTTCAATCCGGCGTGGACATCGTGGTGCATGGGGAAGGCGAGGAAACCATCGTGGAGTTGCTGGACGTGTTGATCTCCGACAACGGCGTTGTGCTGGACCGCGGGAAGCTGGCTTCCGTGAAGGGCATCAGTTTCCTGGATGAAACCGGAGCGTATGTCTTTACCGGAAAGCGCAAACCGATAGCAGATTTGGATGAATTGGCCGATCCGGACCTCACGCTGATCAAGTTTCTGGAAAAAAGGTGGAGCTGCGTTCCCATCAACCGGGGGCGGGGCTGCAACTGGAATTGCGAATTCTGCGTGGTGAACAAACGATACGGAAGATACAAATGCGCTTCCGTGGACACGGCTCTGCGACAAGTCGTAAAATATGCCGATTTGGGATACCGGCAGTTTTTTTTCACTGATGACAATTTCGCACAGAATCCGGCGGAAGCCGTCGAGCTGTGCAGAAAAATCGGCGATTACAGGAAGAAGTTCAATAAGAAAATCGAGCTGATCGTTCAGGTGCGCTCGGAGGTGGCGGAAAACGATGAGCTCCTCGAAGCGATGCGCTTTGCGGGCGTTTCCATGCTGGCCATCGGCTATGAAAGTCCCATCAATGAAGAGTTGCGCGCCATGCGCAAGGGGGTGACGGCGGAAAAATTGATTTCCCGTTCCCGAAAACTTTCCGAATATTTCTACATCCACGGCATGTTCATCTTCGGTTATCCCTCCCGGCAAGAATCGCAAGGTGGTTTCTCCATGAGCGCTGAGGAACGGGCCAGGCATTATAAAAAGTTTTTCAGAAAATCACGCATCGATACGATTCAGGTGCTCAACGCCGTTCCCTTGCCCGGTTCGGAACTGCGGGAAAGACTTCAGCGTGAAGGCCGTCTCCTGCCCCTTTCGATGGTGAATTGGGATAAATACGACGGCCTCTTCCTTTGTTATGATCCCCGGCCGGACGGTCTGGATCCCTTTGATTTGCAGAACATGTCCAGTCTGTTGATGAAGAAAAGATACCTCGGCGGCATTATCCGGAGGAGTTTGAATTATGGCAACTGGCTGAACTGGGCTTATATTGCCACCATCGGGTTTCCCATTCAGTTTGTCGCGTTCTATATTCGAAGATTCATCCGCAATTTGCGTGAAAGGCAAAGAGAAAGAAACGTGCTTTATAGCGACTGGACAGCCCGCGACGTTTTTACGGTTCCTCTGAAGAAAGCTTGGTGGGATATAAAACGAATCTGGAGAAATCTGTTTGTCCGGACTTATGCGGGTGCGATCGTAAACCGGTGGCTGAAAATTTATCGTGAAAGCGATTATCGCAATGTATTGAAGCAACTTTCCCTCAACAGAAAAGCGTCCCGCTGAAGTTAGGAAGATACCGTGGGCGAAAAAAGAATCCATGCCTTGTTTTCCTTGTTTTGGTCCTGCAGGGAAACGCGGACCGGGATCGGCCCGTTCATTTTCGCGGTTGCGGCCTTGCTTGTTTTCGCGGTGCCGCTTGCCGGGGCGGATTCGGACAAGAATTATGCCTGGGCCAGAGAAAGAATGGTCGCCCGACAAATTGAAGCCAGGGGAATCAAAAATCCGTCCGTGCTGCGCGCGATGCGCAAGGTGCCCCGTCATCAATTCGTGCCAGATGGCCTTCGCGCTTTCGCCTATGATGACACGGCGCTGCCGATCGGCGAAGGTCAGACCATCTCTCAGCCCTATGTGGTCGCTTTGATGACGGAGCTTATCGATCCCCGACCGGACAAGAAAGTGCTTGAAATCGGCACAGGTTCAGGTTATCAGGCCGCGATTCTGGCCGAACTTTTCCGGGACGTTTATACGATGGAAATTGTCGAGACGCTGGGAAAACGCGCCCGACAGATTCTTTCCCAGCTTTATCATAACGTGCATGTCAGAATCGGAGACGGTTACGGCGGATGGCCGGAAGCCGCGCCGTTTGACGCGATTATAGTGACCTGCGCGCCGACCCGGGTGCCCCGGCCGCTGATGGAGCAATTGCGGGAAAACGGACGAATGGTCATTCCCGTGGGGGAAGCGGGACGGCAGAAATTGTATGTACTGACCAAGAAAAAAGGGCGCTTGGAACAGCAGGCGGTGATCGATGTTCTGTTTGTGCCCATGCTGGATTCAAAAGGCGAAAAGTATTGACCGCAAATGCCTCTTGGTGTCCTTCATAAGAAGCTTCTTTTGAAGGATGACTTTTCATCACTCCGAAAAATCCGGGATACTTTAATTTTGCGTTCAGCAATTTTAAATGCGGAAACGAGCGTCGGTGCACGCGGGAAAACTTTATGTTGCATTTGGGGAAATGCTCATGGGTGTTTGAAGTTGCGAGATAAAATGTGCTTGCCGCATTGCTGTTCCTGTGATTAAAACTGAAACCAATCAACATCAGAGCATCAAGAGCCGTGATGTGAGAGAGTTTTGAATCCGTCCGAAGGGAGAAAGAGAATCCGTTGAAGCGCAGGCATCTGTTTTTGCTTTTTGCGGCGTTGTTGTGTGTGGCCCTGGCGTCACGCATCGGCTATCTTTGCATCAATCTGGAAAAGCGGACCGCTGAAGCAGCTGGCGCGCCGCCGTCTGTTTTTTATGGCCGGCCGCTTGAAATTCATCCGGGAGATCATCTGGGCAATATCCGGCTGGCCGAGAGGTTGCTCAGACTGAATTACAGAAAAGTCCGGGCGACGCCGCAACAGGCCGGCACTTTTTCCGAGGCAGGGGGAGCGATCTGGGTATTTCCCCGCGATCCGCAAGCGCAAGAATCTCCGAAGAATGCGGGATGGGCGCGTCTGGACGTTCAGAACGGGCGTGTCCGGGCGATCATGTCGTCAGCGGGAAAGCCCATGGAGTACCTTTCGCTGGAGCCGCAGGAAATCGGCCGATTGAGCGACGAGCCTCCTCATCCGGTTTCTCTCAGGAACATTTCGCCTTTTTTGCAGCAGGCGGTGATTGCCTCTCAAGACCCGCGCTTTTATTCTCACTTCGGTTTTGACATTCCCTTCATCGGTTGCGGTGCGACTCTGACGCAGCAGCTCGCGGCGGATTTTTTTCTTCCGCGGAACGTCTTCGCCCGCAAGCCGCGTGTCTGGGAACTGACGCTGGCGATGGAATTGCGGTACTCCAAAGCCGGCATTCTGGAGATGTATTTGAACCATCTTTATTTCGGGCAGGCCGGTTCCCGGAGAATTTACGGCGTGGAGAACGCGTCCCGTTTTTATTTTGGCAAGCCGGCGAAAAACCTTTCCCTGGAGGAGTCGGCACTGCTTGCCGGCATCCTTCAATCGCCCCACCGGCGTTTCCCCGTGAGGAATTTGCAGGAAGCGCAGGATGTCCGCAATCTCGTCCTGGCCCGGATGAAAAAACGTTCCATGATCTCCGAGAAGGAATTTCTCCGGGCGTCAAAATCGCCGCTCGTGATTCAGCACCGCCCGGGATCGGCCGCCGCGGGTTCTTATTTCCTGGACTACATCCAGCGCATCACCGCGGACGATCTGGGAACGGAGAAGTTCTATCATCCCGGCTATCGTTACGACACCGCTCTTGATCCCGTCTATCAGGCGATTGCCGAAGAGGCGGTCGCGCAGGGTCTTGATGCGCTTGCCGGAAGGGCCCGTCCCGCCGGGGAGCCGCTGCAGGCCGCGCTGGTCGCCGTGGACCCGAAGACCGGCGAACTGGTGGCCATGGTCGGCGGCCGGAATTATCAGCAGACGCGGTTCAACAGAGCCGTGGACGCGAAAAGACAGCCCGGCAGCGCCTTCAAGCCCTTTGTTTTGCTCGCGGCGCTTTCGGACGGCATGACCCTTTCCACACGGGTGTCCGGCGAACCCATCACCCTGCCCACGCCGGAAGGGCCCTGGAGTCCGACAAATTTTGAAAACAAAACGTATGGAGAAATCACCATTCGGAAAATGATAGAGGATTCGGTGAATACGGCCACGACAAGATTGGCTCATGACATCGGCTACGAGAAGGTGCTTCACGCCGCGCGCTCGGCTGGCATTACAAGCCCGCTTCGCGCCGTGCCGTCGCTGGCGTTGGGCAGCTTCGAGGTCCGGCCCATGGAATTGGCCTACGCCTACGCGACCATCGCTTCGGGCGGAGTGCGTTATGAGCGCTTTCCCCTGCGCAGGGTCGCCCGGGCAAACGGCGATCCGCTCCTGGTTTTTCAGCTCAAGCGCAAGCAGGTGTTTGATCCGCGGGTCGCTTATCTGACTGCGTACGCGATGGAGGGCGTGCTGGAGCGCGGCACGGCCGGGGAGGCAAAATCACTGGGGATTTATTTTCCGGCATCCGGGAAGACGGGAACGACCAACGGCAACAAGGATTCGTGGTTCGCCGGTTTTACGCCGGACATCGTCTGTGTCGTTTGGGTGGGCTACGATTCCGGAGCGGATACGGGACTCACCGGCGCCGAAGGCGCCCTGCGCATCTGGTCGAGATTCATGCGCGCCTTTTATTCCCGATCCGGCCCGTTGCCAGCGCCGGTTCCGGAAGGCATGGAAGCGGCGGTGATTGACATCGACACGGGATACCTGGCGACGAATAAATGTCCGCGGAAGTTCAGGGAATTTTATCTGAAAGGAACGGCACCCAGGAAAACGTGTCCTGCACACCCCGCAAGACAGGTTCAAGAAGACAAGTCCGTGAAGCGCGGAGCGCGGAAGTCCGAGTCATTGAAAAGAGATTGAATGGCCGGCCAACCGTATAAATGCCATTGCCCGTTTCGGCCGGGATGAGTTTCTTGTCGGACCAGGCCATGTTGTTCATTCAAAAACAAAGGCGGTTTTCATGGCTTGGTTGGCAGATTTGTTGAGATTGACTTCTATCATGTCCCGATACCGTGCCAGCGGAAATTTATGCGTGAGCATGTCGGCGACTTTGATCTTTCCGGACGCGATCAGCTCCAGAGACATGGCAAAGGCATGCCGGCGGGCACCGGCGATGTTGTTATAACGGTACGCGTAACAGCCTTTCACGGTTTGCAGTTTCAGCCATAACGGCGTGAGATCGAGTTTCACCTCCTTGCCGATTCCAAGAAGGGAAAGCGTGCCGCCGGTTGCCGTGACCCGCAGAGCGGAATTCAGGGTTTGACGGCTGCCCACCGTATCAAAAACTTTGTCAAAACCTCCCATGACCACCCGCTCGCGCAACAGGGGTTTATAGGAGCGGCCGCCTGCGATTCGCACGGCGGCGTCAATCATATCGCTTTCGATCGTCCGGTCCGCGCCGCATTTTTTTATGAAATCCGCCGCGAAGCGTGAAGGTTCGACCACCGTGATGTCGCAGCCGATGTCCAGTCCTCGGATGCTTTTGACCACCATGGAGCCGATCACCCCTCCTCCAATGATTAACACCCTGTCCGAATCCGCGGGCGGGTTATCCAGGACGGCCTGCAGCCCGCAGGCCAGAGGTTCTGTCATGATGGCCGATTCCGGAGAAACGCCGTCCGGCACAATGTGGGCCTGACTTTGATGGATCACGACGTATTCGGCGAAGCCGCCGTTGATGTCTTTGCAGATGCCGATGAACATTCCCGGTGCGAAGGCGCCTTCAGCAAAATTTTCGCAGTTGGATGTCCAGCCGGCCGCGCAACTGCGGCAAACCGGGGTAATGCCGCGCGTTTCGCATGACAAGGCCACGGAAGCGGTAATCACATCGCCTTTCCTTACCTTTTGCACCTGGTCGCCGACTTCAACCACTTCCCCGCAAAATTCATGTCCGGGAACGCAGGGGAAAGACGTAAAGGGCATGGCCGTCGGGGAATCCTTCATGAAAATGAGATTGATGTCGCTGCCGCAGACGCCGCAGAGCATGGTTTTTATTTTTATCCATTCCGGCGAGGGCAGCGCTGGTTCCGGAATGTCGACGAGCTTCACCGTCGAAAACGGCCCCCGATAGAAAAATTGGCCGCTCAGCGGCCTCAGGGTTTGAAGCGCCGCGAATCGAAGGGGATCAAGGCGAAGCTGGAGCGCTTTCACGACTTTTTACTCCATCTTCAGGGTCTGGTAAAACAGCGGCGTTGCCGGGCTGGTCACCGTGGGATCCGTCATGACATTGACACAGGCCGGCTTTCCGGAAGCCAGCGCCCGCTCCAGCGCCGGAATAATTTCCTCGTCTTTCGTGACGAACTCGCCGTGAGCGCCGAGGCCCTCCACCACCTTTTCGTAGTGCCGGACGCCCAGCTCCGCGCACCGGAGCCGATCCTTGCCGATGGAGAGCTCCTGGCTGTGCTTGATCATTCCCCAGGCGCAGTCGTTGTTGATGACCACGACCACGGGGATATGATGGCGCACCATCGTGTCGAATTCCATGGCGTTGAAACCGAAAGACCCGTCGCCGTTGAAGACCACGACCTTTTTGTCCGGCCGGGCGAGTTTTGCCGCCATCCCGAAGGGAATCCCCGTGCCCAAGCAGCCGAACAGTCCCGCCGCCGAGGCGATGACGCCGGCCTTTTCCTTCGTTTGAAAGGCGAGGCCGAAGTAATTGGTGTCGCCGCCGTCCGTCACGAAAAGCGTGTCGTCGCCCACGACTTTCTGAATCTGCGCCACCAGCCGCACCGGATGAATCGGGTCGGTGGCCGTGTTCCGGATGCGCAGTTCGTAATCCAAAAGCGAGCGGCCGGCCGCTTTGAGCGTGTCGGCCCACCGGCCGTGGTCGTTTTTGTTCACCAGCGGCGTCAACTGTTTGAGCACCGAACCGACATCGCCCACCAGACCCACGTCCGCCTCGCGGTTGCGGTCGATTTCGTGCGGATCAATGTCGATTCGGACCACCTTCGTCGTGGGCGGGATGAGACTGCCGGAGAGCAAAAGCCAGTTAAAACGCAAACCCGCGGCGATCACCACATCCGTCTGGGGCAGGCCGAACATCAGGCCGAGATTGCCCATTTCCATCACCGACCGGGGGTGATTATCCGGAAGTTCACCGCGGCCGTAATTCATCAGCATGAAGGGGATGCCCGTCTTCTCGATGAAATCTTTCAGCGCCTCGGAACAGTCGCTGAAGCGCACGCCGCTGCCGCCGAGGAACAGCGGCTTCTTCGCGTTGTTGATGATTTCCGCCGCGGCCTTCAAATCGGCGTCGTCGGGATGCGCCGTGTAGCGGCGCGTTTTCCGCCGCGGCAGGGGCGCCAGCGATTCTTCAATTCTGACGCCCAGGATGTCGGGCGGCAACTCCAGAAAAACGGGGCCGGGACGTCCCTCGACGGCGTGTCGGAAGGCAATGGATAGATATTCGGGAATTCTTTTTGCGTCGTAACAGGTGGCCGCCCATTTGGTAATGGGATGCACGATGTCTATCTGATTGATTTCCTGCAGCGCTCCCTTCAGATCATCGCGCAGGGGGTGCCTGCCGCACAACACAACCAGCGGCGCGTTGTCCAGATAGGCGTTGGCGATGCCGGTCAGGCCGTTGGCAAATCCCGGCCCCGCCGTCAGGAAGCACACGCCGGGCTTTCCGGTGTAGATCGACCAGGCGTGCGCCATCATCGCGGCGGCCTGTTCATGGCGTACATCAATCGTGCGGATTTTGTATTCCGTGAAACTATCCAGCATCGCTTCGATATGCCCGCCGGAAATGCCGAAAACGATTTCGACGTTTTCCACCTCCTTGAGATATTTGCCCACCAGATGACCGCCCGGTATTTTTCCCATGGTTTTCTCCTTTGGTAATCCATTAATGACGAAGATGAAAAAATTGACCTCTTGTTCGGACAAAATCCACTTTTCGTCCCCTCGAATCTGCCTGGATTCGCCCCTCCCTTGAGCTTCAGACGGGTTACTGCTCCGTTGGGGGAGGGAGCGAGGGAAGGGTGAAATTTACATAATCAGTTTTATGCCGTCGTTGAACCACTGCGCGAAAAAAGCCATGCCGTCGAGCTTCATCTTTCCCTCGGCGGCGGCCTTAAACTGTTCGGCGTCGCTTTTGGATGCCATCACCCTGAATCCCGTGGCGGCATCCGACCACACAATGGCTGCGTCGTAGGGATGATGGGCGCCGTTTCTCGACGTCACGGTTCCCCTGTCGAATATAAAAACCCGGCCGAATCTGCCGTCCGCCGTCTTGATCATGATTCTCACCAGATGGATGTTTCCGATATAATGGCGATAGGTGGGGCTGAATTTTGACGCCCATTTCAGAATCTGGGACAATGCGAAAAGGAGCGCAGAAAACCTCATCCTTTTATCCTCCCCTTCCGTCATTCTGCCTTGTGATGATCCCGCGTTGGAATTGCCCTTTACTTTAAACAAAAAATTGAAATTTGGCAACAACGAGATCGGCTGTTTCTTTTTGTGATTTCCGATGGCGTTCGGCGCATCCAGAAGGCAATCCGTCATTGATTTTTTGGGGTGAGGGTGCTTTTATTTCTTTATTGTAAAAGTCCGCCACGATGGTTTGAAAATTCGTTGGGCTTTGATGGACCATCAATTTTTTGTTGACAGAAAAAACGACTGATATTATTTTAACACCGCAGTTCGAAAATTTTCCTTAAAAATCCAGAAGCAGCAAGGCAGTTTATTATTTCTTTGCAGGGGGTGTGCTCGTGTCGGGAAGCAAGCATTGTCGTTTGCCGTTGTTGATTTTTCTTTTTACTTTTTTCTTCAATGGTTTATTCGCTATCAACGTCCGCGCCGGCTCGGCGCCTTTGCTGTTTATTAGCGGTCCGAATCAATTGTCCGTGAACCAAACGGCAACACTGACTGTTTCCGGCGGGTGCGATGAGCCTTATATCTGGGGGCTCAGCGGCGGCGGATGGCTCTCCAGCACGACGGGTCAGTCGT
>DAOSZO010000013.1:0-39527 GCA_035382085.1 Smithella sp. | reverse complement strand
TCTTGCAAGAACTGCGTCGGGGCAAACACGTACCCGTCCTGATGCTGACCGCGCTGTGCGTGATCGCCTGGAGCCATTCCGCGCGAGCGGCGGGTCTGTTTGGCACGCCCCAACCCCTCTCGGTGCGGACGGGAGGACTAAATACCGCCGCGGGCTATATGTATCATGAAGACATCTATGAAAGCGATTTGCGATATGTCGTCAGGCAGCATCAAATTTATTCGCAGGCCGCCTATGGCGCCAAAGACATTTGGGAAATCTACGGCAGAATCGGCACGTCGGATTTGAGCCTGTCCGATGCCTTTGCTTCGGCGGATCTGTCCACCACAACCGGCAAAGAAGATTTTCAGGAAAATTGGAAATTTTTTGGAACACTGGGCGCGAAAATTTTTTATCCCGCCGTCAAATTTTTCGGCCTGGGCGCCTTCGTTCAGGGAACCTATCATTTCAGTTACTTTACCGATGCCGTTGCCGGAGAACATGGGGGCATTCCTTTTGAAGCGGATTTGAAAGTGAGGAATCTCTGGGAGGTCCACGGAGGCCTGGGCGCTCAAATCACTCTGCCGGGAGACATTCGCCTCTACGGCGGGCCTTATGTTTACTATTCGGAGGCCAAAGCCGCTCTTTCCGCCGATATTGCAGGGCTGGCTTTTTCGGGAGACAACCATTGCTTGAAGAACAAATCCGCCTTCGGCGGATACGCGGGCGCGGACATCCCGCTGGCCGGAGGCTTTCGTCTGAATCTCGAAGGGCGTTATGCCGAGAGATTTTCCGTCGGAGCCGCCGTCAGCTACGTCTATTAAACGGTTTTGGCCGTTTGGAAAAATAAAAAATTTTTGGATCGCAATGAATCAGCCAAAAGAAAACATTTTTCAGGTTCGGGATCTCACGAAAATTTATCACATGGGCGAAGTGCAGGTGCATGCCCTGCGCGGCGTCAACATGGAGCTCTACGCGGGCGAGCTGGTGGTGTTGCTGGGGCCTTCGGGCAGCGGCAAATCCACCCTGCTCAATATCATGGGCGGGCTGGACACGGCGACCGGAGGCTTTGTGTCTTACCGGGGCAAGAACCTGACCAAAGCCACCGAGAAAGAGTTGACGGATTACCGCCGGTATCATGTGGGCTTTGTTTTTCAATTCTACAATCTCATTTCGAGCCTGACCGCCAGGGAAAATGTCTCCGTCGTGACGGAAATCGCCGAACATCCGATGAAGCCGGAAGAGGCGCTGGAGCTGGTCGGCCTGAGCGAGCGGATGGATCACTTTCCCGCCCAGCTCTCCGGCGGCGAGCAGCAGCGCGTGGCGATCGCCCGCGCCATTTCCAAAAATCCGGCGGTGATGCTCTGCGATGAGCCGACCGGAGCGCTCGATTCCAAAACCGGCGTCCTGGTGCTCCAGGCGCTGGAGCGTATCAACCGCGAATTGGGCACGGCCACGGCCATCATCACGCATAACGCGGATATTGCGGATATGGCCGACCGCGTCATTCATTTGAGCGACGGTAAAATAGCCGACGTGACCGTCAACCGGGTGAAAAAGTCAGCGAGCGAACTGGTGTGGTGAAAGCGTGAAAGCATTGGATAAAAAGCTCTGGCGGGAAATCTGGCGGATGAAAGGCCAGGTGTTCGCCATCACGCTGGTCGTGATCAGCGGCGTGGCGACGTTTGTCCTGTTCAACAGCACCATGCATTCTCTGGATTACACACGGAGCAAATTCTATCGTGATTGTGATTTCGCCGATGTCTTCGTCAATCTGAAGCGCGCGCCGGAAAGCCTGAAGGAAACAATCCGGAACATCGAAGGAGTCAACCGGCTGGAAACCCGTGTTGCCGCCCACGCGAAACTGGATATTCCGGGATTCAAAGAATCGGTGACGGGCCGGATCGTTTCCGTTCCCGATGACGGCCCTCCCCTGCTCAACCGGCTGTACATCCGAAAAGGCCGGCTGCCGGATTCCTCGCGCGACAACGAGGTGGTGGTCAACGAAACGTTCGCCGAGGCGCATGGCCTCCAGCCCGGCGACCAGTTTGCGGCGGTCATCAACGGAAAATGGAAAAAACTGACGATTTGCGGCGTTGCGCTCTCTCCGGAATTTGTCATGGTGATGAAACCGGAGGCCGTTACGCCCGATTTTAAGCGCTACGGCATTTTCTGGATGAACCGCAAGGCCATCAGCCGGGCTTTCGATATGGATGGCGCGTTCAACGATGCCGTTATCAGTCTTTATGCCGGAGCCCGGGAAAACGATGTGATCCGCGATCTGGATAATATGCTGGGACGCTACGGCGGTTACGGCGCTTACGGCCGGAAGGATCAGATGTCTCATCGGCTGTTGAGCGAAGAGCTCAAGCAGCTTAAGACCAGCGCCAGGATTTATCCCATTGTTTTTATTTGCATCGCCGCGTTTTTGTTGAATGTCGTCATGAGCCGAATCATCAACACACAGCGCGAACAAATCGCCATCCTCAAGGCGTTCGGCTACGGCAACTTCAGTGTCGGGATGCATTACGCCAAAATGGTGGTCCTGATGATCACCCCCGGGGTCATTATCGGCATCGTCGCGGGGATCTGGCTGGGCAGAATGATGGGCGGCATTTACATGGAATTCTACAGATTCCCCTTTTTCCTTTACCGCCTGCGGCCGGAAGTATTCCTGACGGCGGTCGTGGTCAGCGTCCTGTCAGCCATCGGCGGCACATTGCATTCTCTCCGGAAGGCGGCCTTGCAGGCGCCTGCCGAGGCCATGAGACCGGAGGCGCCCGAACGATACAGGGTGTCGTTCATCGAAAAAACGGGACTGGGCCGCTGGCTGACCCAGCCCGCCAAAATTATCGTCCGCAACATTGCACGGAAACCTGTCCGGGCGTTTTTATCCCTCATCGGCATAGCGGTGTCCTGCGCGCTGATGGTTTCCAGCGGTTTTTTCAGGGATGCGGTGGATTTCATGGTCCGGGCGCAGTTCGTTCTTTCCCAAAAAGAGGATATGACGGTTTCGTTTACGGAGCCGACATCCTATCGCGCGGTGTACGAGCTGAAACGCACGCCGGGCGTCCTTGACGCCGAGCCGTTCCGGTCGGTGCCCGTCAAGTTCATCTCCGGACATCGCAGCTATAAAACCGTCCTGAACGGCATCGCGCCGGAGAGCAAACTGCATTTCGTGCTGGATCGGAAGCTCAGAAGCATTTCGCTGCCGCCGTCCGGCATTTTGGTGAATGATTATTTGGGTCGCTTGCTGGACGTCAAACCCGGCGATCTGCTGACCGTCGAGACGCTGGAGGGCTCCAAAACCATCCGGCAGGTTCCCATCGTCGCCCTGGCCGGACAGTATCTGGGCATGATGGGCTTCATGAATCTGGGCGCGCTCAACCGGCTGATGAACGAAGGCGAGGCCGTCTCCGGCGCTTATCTGGTGACCGATCCGCTTTTCCGGGAAAAACTTTTTGAATCTTTTGTCGCCATGCCTCGTGTTTCCGACATCTTTATTCGGCAGAATGAAATCAGGAACATCTACGAAGTGATGGCCAAAGGGATGCTTTTTTTCACGTTTATTGCTATGCTGATGGCATGTTCCATCGCCTTCGGTGTCGTGTACAACAGCGCGAGGATTTCGCTGGCTGAACGCAGCCGCGAACTTTCTTCTCTTCGGGTTTTGGGATATACCCGGGGAGAGATCGCCTATATTCTGCTGGGGGAGTTGGCGCTGATCACGCTGATCGCCATCCCCGTGGGTTTTTTTGTCGGCTATTGGCTGTGCGCTTATATCGCCTATGCGCTGGCGTCTGATCTGTTTCGCGTGCCGCTGGTGATTGAACTGAAAACCTACGCCCAGGCGGCGGCGGTGGTGCTTGGCTCGGCGGTGGTATCGGGGCTGATTGTGCGGCGCAAACTCGATCATCTTGATTTGGTCGAAGTCTTGAAAACAAAAGAATGAGGAATCTCAATAATAAAGAGTGGAGTCATTTATGAACGGATTATTGCGCAGAAAAATATTGATTGTCGGCGTGGCGCTGGCCGTTGCCATCCTGCTGGTCTACGGCTTTTGGCCGAAGACGCGTGAGGTGGATCTGGCGGTGGTCAAGCGCGGTCCGCTCCAGATTGTCATTGAGGAAGAGGGCCGCACGCGTCTGAAAGATCGGTTTACCGTTTCCGCTCCAGCGGCCGGCTACCTGCGGCGCATAGAGCTCGAAGTCGGTGACACGGTCAAAAAAGGGCAGGTCGTCGCCGTTTTGGAGCCGATGCGCTCCCCGTCGCTGGATCCGCGCAGCCGCGCCACCGCTGAGGCAGCCGTGACGGCGTCGGAAGCCGCGCTTCAGGCGGCCATCCAGCGGGAAAAGGCATCGGCTTCGGATGTGGCTTACCTCAAACAGCGCAGGGAAAGGTTCAAGGCGCTTTATGAAAAAGGCGCCGTTACCAAGGATCAGGTGGATCAGATCGTCGCCGAAACCGAAAAGGCCGAAGCACTGCTGCTCTCCAGCACCGCGGCGGTCCAGATGGCCAAGGCTCAGTTTGAAGAAGCCAAAGCCACGCTTCGCAATTTTTCCCGGGAAAAGATAGAAGGCGGCCAAGAGAGTGTGACGATTGCCTCGCCGGTTTCAGGTTCTGTTTTCCGCGTTTACCACGAAAGCGAGGGCGCGGTGAATGCGGGTGAGCCGCTGATGGACATCGGCAATGTCGCCGATCTCGAAATTCGCGCGGAGCTTTTGTCTTCGGATGCAGTGAAGATTAAGGAGGGCACGAAAGTGCTGTTGAAACACTGGGGCGGGGAACAAACGCTTGCCGGAAAAGTGCGGCGCGTGGAGCCGGCGGGGTTTACCAAAATATCCAGCCTGGGCGTCGAAGAGCAGCGGACGCTGGTGCTTGTCGATATCACATCGCCGAGGCCGCTGTGGCAGAAACTGGGGGACGGATACCGCCTGGAAGCGCATTTCGTTGTCTGGGAAGACGACAATGTCCTGCAGATACCCGCAAGCGCCTTGTTCCGGTCCGGCAGCGACTGGGCCGTTTTTGTCGCCGAAAAGGGCAAGGTGCGCAAAAGAATCGTTGAGGTGGGACAACGCAGCGGCCTGGCGGCGCAGGTGCTCTCCGGACTCCGGGAAAACGAAAAAGTCATCGCCTATCCGGATGATTCCATCGCCGACGGGACAAGCATCAAGCCGAGAAAATAAAAATATTGCCGGGAGGGTCAATGAAGATCTTTGTCATCGTGGGCATGCCCGCGGCGGGTAAAAACATCGCCCGCGCCTACGCGGAATCCAAGGGCTGGATGTATTACGCAACGGGCGACATTGTGCGGGCGGAAGCGCAAAAGCGCGGCGTGTCCGATCCGGTCGGTACGGCCAAAATATCCGATGAACTGCGCGGCGCGGACGGTATGGGCGTCACCCGGCTGGCACTGGAGAACCTCCTGCGGACAGGGGCCGACATCGGCTTTCTGGAAGGCATGCGCTCCTGGCCGGAGATTGAGCTGATTCGCGCCAGAGCCGAATGCGTGGTGGTGGCGTTTCTCGCGCCGAGACAAGCCCGTTTCGCGCGGGTCTGTTCAAGGGGCCGGGCCGACGATTCCCCGCAGGCCTTTGACGAACGCGACCGCCGTGAAATCGCTTACGGAACGGCCGTTCCAATTGCGCTTTCCGACGCCTACATTTTAAATACCGGCACCGTCGAAGACGCGCTCAGACAGCTGGATGCGCTGATCGCACGGGAGATCTCCCCCGCATAAAAATCTCCATACCATTCCGTGAGCGGCCAAACGGGTGGCGTCGGTGATGATCCGATGAGGCTCCCGGCCCGTTTGATCGTCATGTTTTTGCGGTTTTTTCAATCCATGCCGCGCCTCAAGAATGTTGTTGACAATGGTCCATAAAGTTGTATTATACAACTATGTCGCGGATGCATCAGGAAAATACGGCAGAGCTTCTGGAGGTCTTTCGGGGGTTGTCCCGGGCGCTGCGATACTGCTGCCGGAATGAGGCTTTCTGTGAAGGCGTCACGTTCCACCAGTTTATCGTTTTGGAGGCGGCAGCCGGAAGAAAAGCGTTGCAGATGGCCGACCTGCATCGGATTTTGAATGTTGAAAAAAGCACGACCACGAGGCTGGTCAATCCGCTGATTGCCAAGGGACTCTTGCGGCGGGAAAAAACCGATGGCGACGCCCGCGCGGTAAAGCTGGCATTGACCCTCCGGGGTGAAGCGACCCGTAAAAAGGTATTGCAGTGTCTGGGGGGATTCTCCCGGCGCGTTTTGGATAACATTCCCCGGGAAAAGAGAACTGCAGTGCTGGAGGCGGTCAAAATTTTTATCGCCGCTGTCAATCACTCGGAAAGCGGCGGTCACTGCTGTTCATGAAAGGTGGATTCGATTCCGATGCAAGAACGATCTTGCAGAAATTTTTCCGGCCTTCCGGAAAAATTCAAACGGTCGCCCCAAAGGAGAGGTATATGGATGAATTTGAACTGCCGGTGATTCAGCAACAGAGGGGTTGCGACTGTGGCGAAAATCTGTTGACTTCGGGAAAGCCGATGCCCGATGTCCATCAATCCTTTGTCCGCGGTGTTGTGGAGACGGCGGCGGGGCGATTGCCGAAAGTTTCCTCAACGTTGTCCCGGCGAGACCGATGGGGTGCCGTCAGGGCACGTTTGAGCGCTTTTCGAATGGCGTATCGCATTGATCCCGGCCTTTATGCGCTGGGGGAGCCGGATGGGCAATCCCCCGTTTTGGTTTCGGCCAATTACAAAATGAGCTTTGATGTCCTGAGGGCGTCCCTGGCAGGACGCTCGGCCTGGATTTTGGTGCTGGATACCCGGGGCATCAATGTCTGGTGCGCGGCGGGAAAGGGGACGTTCGGCACGGAAGAGCTCATCAGAAGAATTGAACTCAGCGGCCTGAGAAAAATTGTCGCGCACAGAAAATTGATATTGCCTCAGCTGGGCGCTCCCGGCGTCGCCGCGTATCAGGTCAAAAAAATTTCCGGTTTTGAGGTTTTATACGGTCCGGTTCATGCCCGCGATCTTCCCGCTTATCTGGATGCGGGATGCCATGCGACCGCGGCGATGCGGACGATGCCGTTTTCTCTTCGGGACAGAGTCCTCCTGGTTCCGATAGAATTAAGAGGCGCCATGAAATATTTTTTCATGTTGCCGGCGTTTTTCTTGCTGATCGGTGGGCTTGGAGGACCGAAAGATTTCTGGAGCAACGTCACCCAGACCGGTCTTTTTGCCGTTTTGGCCTTGTTGGGCGCTCTCATCGGCGGGGCGGTTTTGGTTCCGCTTTTGCTTCCCTATCTTCCCGGACGGGCGTTTTCTGTCAAGGGGTTATGGGTGGGGCTGGTGATTGCGATGATGTGTATCGTCCTTCGGGAGATGAACCTGACAACGTGGCCGGGCCGCGTAGAAGCGGCTTCATGGTTTCTCATCCTTCCCGCCGTGTCGGCGTACCTGGCCATGAATTTCACGGGGTGTTCGACCTTCACATCCCTCTCAGGCGTGAAAAAGGAAATGCGATGGGCCTTGCCGCTGCAGATCGCCGGCGGTCTGGCCGGAGTGATATTGTGGATCGGTGCCGCGTTGATGTTCTAGGAGTTGAACATGGATGGCTTGGTCTATCTGAAAAATGTGGTTACGCTCAAGCTGGATGAGCAAAAATGCAACGGCTGCGGGATGTGTGCGGAGGTATGCCCGCATCGTGTGTTCCAACTCAACGGCAGAAAAGCGTCCCTGCGGGATCGCGACGCCTGCATGGAGTGCGGAGCCTGCCGCCGAAACTGTCCGACCGGCGCTGTTTTTGTCGAATCAGGCGTGGGATGCGCCGCAGCCGTGATGAGTACCCTCCTGGGCAAGCAGGGCGATTGCTGCTGCGGCCCGGGCGCGGGCGACCCGGTGGGTGGATGTTGCGGCTGATGCCGCGGCGGATTGATGAAGAATTATTTTTGGATGGATCACCTCGGTCGGCCATTACCGTCAAAGCATTACTTCAGCGCTTTCTTCATCTCGCGGATATAATCGGAAACGGTTTTGACGAGATTCGGCCGGCTTCTGTTTTCGTCAATGAGGCGCACCACCGCGCTGCCGATGACCACGCCGTCGGCGAAGGCGCCAATGGCTTTCGCCTGCCGGGGCTTGGAAATACCGAACCCGACGGCAATCGGCAAATCCGTGGTTTTGCGAATCGCTTCCATGTTGTTCTGAATACCTCCGATTTTCGGCGCGGCGGTGCCGGTGACGCCGGTGATGGAAATGAAGTAGAGAAATCCCGAAGCCTCGCTCACGATTTTTTTTCGTCGGGTTTTATCGGTTGTGGGCGCGATAAGGGAAATGAAGTCAATTCCGGCCGCGTCCGTGTGTCGGCGAAGCTCGTCTGCTTCCTCAAGAGGCAGATCGACGACCAAAACGCCGTCGACGCCCGCCCTACGGGCGGCGCGAGCGAATGTTTTCACCCCGAAGGCATGGATCGGGTTGAAGTAACCGAAAAGAACAATCGGTATTTCGGAAATTCGGCGCACCCCGGCAATCATTTTGAGCACGCCCTCCAATGTCGTTCCGGCCCGGAGCGCCCGCAGGGAGGCGGCCTGGATGACCGGCCCGTCGGCCGTCGGATCGGAAAAAGGAACGCCGATTTCCAGGAGGTCCGCGCCCGCCTTTTCCAGCGCCGGGACGAGTTGGGCTGTGACATCCAACGAAGGATCGCCAGCCGTCAGATAAACGATCAGCGCCTTTTCCTTTTTTGCGCGCAAAGACGAGAATTTGTTCTCTATGCGTCCCATCAGCCTGATGCTCCTTTCTCGATAATCGTCTGGGCGTCTTTGTCGCCGCGCCCGGACAGACAGATGACGATGATGCGGTCTTTCGGCATTTTGGGAGCGATTTTCATCGCGTAGGCGACCGCGTGCGCGCTCTCCAGCGCGGGGATGATGCCCTCCTTCCGCGATAAAAAGTGAAAGGCGGCGATGGCGTTCCTGTCGGTGACGGCGACATACCGGACCTTTCGGGTGGCGTGAAAAAAAGCGTGTTCCGGACCGACCCCGGGGTAATCAAGTCCCGCCGCGATGGAATACGCGTCGCGCACCTGGCCGTGCGCATCCTGAAGCAGGTACGTTTTATTTCCGTGCAATACCCCGACTTTGCCGCCGTTGATGCTCGCCGAGTGTTCATGGGTGCGCAGGCCGTGGCCGGCCGCTTCGACGCCGTAAAGCACAATGTTTTTCACCCGGCGGTAAGGATGGAACAAGCCCATCGCGTTGCTGCCGCCGCCCACGCAGGCGATGAGCGCGTCGGGATGCCGTCCTTCGAGGGTCAGCATCTGCCTTTGGGTTTCCCGCCCGATGACCGCCTGGAAGTCGCGAACCATCATGGGATACGGATGAGGGCCGGCGGTGGTTCCGATGACGTAAAAGGTGTCGCGCACGGAAGAGACCCAGTAACGCATGGCTTCGTTCATCGCGTCCTTGAGCGTGGCGGTGCCGCTTTTGACCGGCACCACCTCGGCGCCCAGAATCTTCATGCGGAAAACGTTCGGCGACTGACGCCGGATGTCCTCTTCGCCCATGAAGATTTTGCATTCCATGCCGAACAGCGCCGCGACGGTGGCCGTGGCCACGCCGTGCTGTCCCGCGCCGGTTTCGGCAATGACTTTTTTCTTGCCCATGCGTTTGGCCAGAAGCGCCTGTCCCAGCGTGTTGTTGATCTTGTGGGAACCGGTGTGATTTAAGTCCTCCCGCTTGAGATAAATTTTCGCTCCGCGCAGGGCGTCGGTCATGCGGGCGGCGAAGTACAACGGCGTGGGACGTCCCGAGTATTGCCGCTGATATCCGGCAAGCGCCTTGAGGAATTCCCGGTCCTTTTTTGCTGTCCGGTAGGCCGCCTCCAGCTCGATCAGGGCGGGCATGAGGGTTTCGGCCGCGTAACGTCCGCCGAACATGCCGAAATGTCCGTTTTTGTCAGGCCATGTTTTGGTCATATCGTCCTCTTTGAAAAAATTTTTCTGCAGGATTGCAATTCATCATGACAAGCGCGGATGACGTCGAAGACACGCCGGAGCTTTTCATGATCCTTTTTGCCGGGCGCCGATTCCACGCCGCTGTTGATGTCCAGGGCGTCCGGCGCGACCGCGTGCAGCGCGTCCCTGATGTTTTCGGGACGAAGTCCGCCGGACAGAATCAGCGGCTTTTTCTCTCGCACGTTGCGTGCCAGCTCCCAGTCGGATATTTCTCCCGTCCCGCCGTAGAGATTTCGGCGGCGGGAATCCGCCAGGATGGCCGCGGCATCATACGACAGTGCTTCTTCCACGTCGCGACGGTTCTGGAGATGAAGGGCCTTGATCACGCGCGCGGCCGGGAATTGCCGGCAATAATCGGGGGATTCATCGCCGTGAAGTTGAATCATGTCCAGGGCCAGATCGTCCGATATCTTTTTCACGGTTTCAAGCTTTTCGTTCACGAAAACACCGACGCTGATGATGGCCTCCGGCAACGCCTCGATGATTTTTCCGGCTTCGTCCGGCTGGATGTAACGGGGCGACGGCTGATAAAAAATGAAACCCAGCACCGACGCGCCGCACTGCGCCGCCATCTCGGCGTCCGGCTGGCTGGTAATCCCGCAGACTTTAACCTGCATCATTTGCCCTCTCTCCTTTGAATTCGCGCAGTTTTTTCCCCGCGTCGGCCGCCGTCACGAGGTGTTCGCCGATGAGAAAGGCGCGGATGCCGGCGTCCATGAGCCGTTCAATGTCTTGTCTTCGGCGGATGCCGCTTTCCGCCACGACGATTTTCCCCGCCGGAATAAACGGCTTGAGCCGCGGCGCGGTTTCGATATCCGTCGCGAAAGTGTCCAGATTGCGGTTGTTGATGCCAATGATTTCCGCCCCAGCCGTCAGCGCCGATTCGAGTTCTTTTTCGGTATGCACTTCCACAAGCGGGCTCAATCCGATTTGCTTGGCAAGCGCAAGGAGTTCGGCCAGTCGCTCGCCCAGCAGGCGAGCGATCAGCAAAATGGCGTCCGCGCCGATGGCGCGGGTTTCGTAAACCTGCAGGGCATCCAGGATAAAATCTTTCCGCAAAAGCGGCAAGGTCACATGATGCTTGATCTTGATGAGATGTTCATTGTGTCCCATGAAATATTTTTCGTCCGTGAGCACCGAAACGGCCGCCGCCCCGTTTTTTTCATAAATTTGGGCGAGGCGCACCGGGTCAAAACTGATGATCATCCTGCCGCGGGAGGGCGAAGCGCATTTAACTTCCGCGATGATATTGCAGGCATCCTCGACCAGAGCGTTTCTGAAATCGCGGCACGGCGCAAGGCCGGCGATGATGTCCTGCAATTGCGCCACGGACGTTTTTTGCTTGAGGCGCGAGACTTCTTCTTGCTTGGTTTCAATGATTTTGTCGAGAATCATTTTCAACTGTTGCTCACCTCGATCAGCGCCTGCAGTTTTTTGATTGCCGCTCCGCTGTCAATGCACTGTTGCGCGACGGCCAGGCCTTCTTTGATGTCGTGGGCTTTTCCGCCCGCCACGATGGCCAGTGCCGCGTTAATGAGCACGACATTACGGCAGGGGCTCTTATGCCCCGAGAGAACATCTCTGGTGATTTGGGCGTTTATGGAAGGATCGCCGCCGCGGATGGAATCCAGCGAATCCAGTCTTCCGAAGTAGTCCGCAGGATTGATATTGTAGGTCCGCACGATGCCGTCGTTGAGTTCAGAAACCCTTGTTTCGGCGGCGATGGTGACTTCATCGAGGCCGTCGAGCCCATGCACGACAAAAGCCCTTTTCGTGCCCATTTTTTTCAAGACATCGGCGAACATTTCCGTCAGCATCGCGTCATAAACCCCCAGCAGCTGGGCTGTCGCCCCGGCGGGATTGGTCAGCGGCCCCAGCATGTTGAAAAGGGTGCGGATGCCGATTTCCCGACGGGGGCCGATGGCGTATTTCATTGCGCCGTGCAGCTTGGGGGCAAAGAGAAAACCGATGCCGACCTGCTGGAGACATTCTTCCGTGATTTCCGGCGGCGCGCTGATGTTGACGCCGAGCGCTTCTAGGACATCGGCGCTGCCGCAGCCGCTCGACACGGCGCGATTGCCGTGTTTGGCGACGGTGATGCCGGCGGCGGCCGCCACAAAGGCTACGGTCGTCGAGATATTGAACGTGTTGCGTTTGTCACCGCCGGTTCCGCAAGTGTCCACGATGGTTGAGGCGCAGGCGTTGATCCGCGTGGCTTTCTGCCGCATGATACGCGCCGCACCGGTGACCTCGTCGACCGTTTCGCCTTTCATGCGCAATGCCGTGATCAGCGACGCAATTTGCGCCGGCGTGGCGGTTCCTTCCATCACCTCGTTCATCGCGGCCATCATGTCCGCTTCCGTCAAATCCCGTTTCTGAACGGCTTTTTCAATCGCTTCTCTGATCATGGGGTGTGCTCCTTGTATGCGATGTATTTCAAAAAGTTTCTGATCATGCGTTTGCCCTGCGGCGTCAGCACCGATTCGGGGTGAAACTGGATGCCCTCCACCGGATAGTCTTTGTGCCGCAGGCCCATAATTTCGCCCTCATCCGTTCGGGCGCTGACCTCGAGGCATTCGGGGAGCGATTCGGGACGCACCAGAAGAGAATGGTAACGCCCGGCGACCATGGGATTGGGCAGACCGGCAAAGATCGTTTTGCCGTCGTGCCGGATGGTTGAGGTCTTGCCGTGCATGATGCGTTGGGCTCGGACAATTTCCGCGCCGAAAGCTTGACCGATGGCTTGATGTCCCAGGCAAACGCCCATAATGGGAATCTCTTGATAAAACTCTCTGATGACTTTCAGGGTGATGCCCGCTTGATTGGGCGTGCAGGGTCCCGGCGAAAGAAAAATGGCGGCGGGTTTTATCTTTCTAATTTCGGCGATGCCGATTCCGTCGTTGCGGAAGACCGCCACCCTGGCGTCCATTTGTTCCAGATACTGGACAATGTTGAAGGTGAAGGAATCGTAATTATCAATCATCAAAATCATTTCTATTCTCCTAATTTCCGTTGCGGATGATAAAGCCGCCCGCGGCCAGCCGAATCGCCTTGAGCATTCCGCGGGATTTGTTCAGACATTCCTGATGTTCGGAAGCGGGAATGGAATCATGGACGATCCCGGCTCCGGCCTGGACGTAAATTTTTCCGTCTTTTAAAATCATCGTTCTGATGGTGATGCACAAATCCATGTTGCCGCTGAAGCTGAAATAGCCCACGGCCCCGCCGTAGGGTCCCCGTTTGACTTTTTCCAGCTCGCAGATGATTTCCATTGCTCGGACTTTGGGCGCGCCGGTTAACGTTCCCGCCGGGAAGGTGGCCGCCAAAACATCGAAGGCGTCCTTGCCCGGAGCCAGCTGTGCGCGCACATTGGAAACCAGATGCATCACGTGCGAATATTTCTCGACCACCATGTATTGATTGACCTGCACGCTGCCGGTCTGCGCGACGCGTCCCAGATCGTTGCGCCCCAGATCCACCAGCATGACATGCTCCGCGCGTTCCTTTTCGTCGGACAGCAGGTCGTCGGCCAGGGCGCGGTCTTCCTGTTCGGTTCGGCCGCGGGGGCGCGTTCCGGCAATCGGGCGAAGTTCCAGCGAGCCCTCTTCTTTGCGCACCATGACTTCCGGGGAGGAGCCGATGAGCGCCAGGTCGTTCATTTTCAGAAAGAAAAGATAGGGCGAGGGATTGACAAAACGCAGGGCGCGGTAAAGATCAATGGGATTGCAGCGGCAGGGCGTTTCAAACCGCTGCGATAGAACCACCTGAATGATGTCGCCCGCTTGGATGTATTCTTTGGCTTTTTCGATGGCCGTCATGTATGCCTCGGGCGTCATGTTGGATTGGAATGATACGTCATCGGCATCGGTTTCGGGCGTGGACCGGCGGGAAACGGGCGCGAGGATGGTGTCAATCATGTCGTCAATTCTTCGGCAGGAATCATCGTAAATGGCCTTGAGCGACGCCGCGTTTTGGGTATAAGCGCAGGCGACGACCTTGATGGTGTGGCGGATATTGTCGAAAATCATCAAAGCGTCACTGATGACGAATATCGCGTCGTCGAGATGCAGGTCGTCGGGAGGAGCGGGCGGAAGTTTTTCAAAATAACGCACCATTTCGTAGCCGAGGAACCCGACCGCGCCTCCGTAAAAACGCGGGAGACCGGGAACGGAAACCGGATGATAGCGGCTGAGCAGCCGGCGCAGTTCCTCCAGTGGACGGCCCCCGTGTTCGTAAGCGGACGATATTCCGTTTTCTTCCATCAACACCTGAGCGCCGCGAACCCTGAAGACAACGCCCGCGTCCGTGCCCAGAAAAGAGAACCGTCCCCATTTCTCGCCGCCCTCCACGCTTTCCAGCAGGAAGACATGGTCTTTGTTCTGAAGTTTCATCAGAACGGAGACTGGCGTTTCCACATCGGCGAGAATTTCCCGATAGACAGGAATAAGATTGCCCTTTTGGGCCAATTTTTCAAATTCGTCAAAACCCGGCTGATACATAAACGCTCCTGATAACGAAAAAGGCCGTGAATGTTTTCACGGCCTTCGGTTTTATGGAAACAAAAAAGCCGTGAAGTTCCCGGAGGACCTCCACGGCTTTATCTTTATTTACAATAAATCAGCGGCGGAAGCTCCTCCCTGTGAGGTTCCACCACCACCAGCGATTAAGGTTTAAGGATGTAAACATTTTTTTCCTGCTTTCGTCAAAGTTAGGCTCTTTTAGCAGGAAGTAAAAAGCCTGTCAATAGTTTTTTTGTTCTGCGTCTTAAAAAGGGAGAGAAGTTTGTATCAAAGAAACTAAACAACGGCGGCAGTGCTTCTGCTGAAGGGCGCGGGCACGGCAGGCGTCAAGGTCTATGAAGTAGCCGTATCTGGCGCACCAGACATGCTCCCGGTGTTGCTTTTCTGCAAGAGGCGCACTTTCCCGGGTATTGAGGAGTCGGGCGGCTTTTTTCATCATGCGAGTATATGTGCCAAGGGCGGCAAAATGTCAATACCCGGGTGAATCTTTCTTGACACCCGTTTGTTTGTTCCTATATAGCTTCAAGAGCGCCGCCGGATTTCATGATGGGACATAAAGTTTATGTCGTTTGTTTTTTCTCTTTTGGAGATGGTCAGAAGTGTGCGGATTCAGGATATCCTGGATGTCGTGATCATCGCGTTGATGATCTTTGCGCTTTTGACCTGGTTCAAGACCAGAGCTTCCCGTTTTGTGCTCATCGGCATCATTCTTCTGGCCGGTGTTTACATGGCTGCCCGTTTTTTTCAGCTCTATCTGACCACGATTGTTCTGCAGGGTTTTTTCGCCATATTGCTTTTTGTGCTGGTGGTGATTTTTCAGGAAGACCTGCGCGGGTTTTTTGAAAGGCTCGCCCTGCTGGGCAATATCGCGAGAAAATTGCCTTCTCCGGACGGGCTGAAGGACACGGCGGGGATTATTGCGCAGACGGCCGCCGGCCTGGCCCGGAAAAAAATCGGCGCCCTGATAGTCGTTCAGGGTAATGATCCGTTGGAAAGGCACATCAACGGTGGCACGGAGCTGGACGGTATCGTCAGCGAGCCGCTTTTGGAAAGCATATTCGATCCCCATTCCATCGGTCATGACGGCGCGGTCATCATTGCCGGCAACCGGGTCAAGAAATTCGGCTGTCATCTGCCGTTGTCCTCCAATGCCGCCCGTTACGGGAACATTGGCTTGCGGCACACGGCGGCGTTGGGACTGGCGGAGCGCACTGATGCGCTGTGCGTGGTGGTTTCGGAAGAAAAAGGAACCATTTCCGTCGCCCATCGGGAAAATCTCGACACCGTCGCAGGCGCTTCGGCATTGCATGAGATTCTCAATGGTTTTGTTGTCCGGACCACGCCAAGCAAAAACTCCCATCCGGCCTTAAACTGGCTCAAGGGAAACACGCCGGAGAAAATCATTGCCATCGCCCTGGCCTGTCTGTTGTGGATGGTATTCGGGTATCAGCGGGATGTGGTGCGCCGCGACTTTGTCATTCCCATCGAGTACAAGAATGTTCCCCGAAACTGGCAGATTGAGGAGCCGCAGGTAACGGAAATCAAGGTTGTGCTGCAGGGATCCGAACAGGCGTTTCGTCTGTTGAATGAACGGTCGCTCAAGGCCTCTCTGGATCTGTATTCGATTGACAAAAAACGAGAGTTTGTCTTGAGTAAGGACATGATCAACGCGCCCTCCAATTTGACCGTTGCCGACGTGATTCCCGCGAAAATCAACGTTTACGCCTCGAAACTTGTTCCCTGGACTTTTCCTGTCCAGGTCAGGACCGCCAACACGCCGCCCGCAGGGGTTGTCCTGCAGAAAATCAGTGTCTATCCCCCGCACATCAGGTTGTTTATGAATCCCAAAATCAATCCCGACGAAGTCCGGGTGGAAACCGAGCCCATTGATCTCCGGAGTGTCTTTTTTTCTTCCACGCTTGATACGCGAATCCTTCTGCCGGCGGGTGTTTACTTCCCCGATGAAAAAGCTCCCGTGGTTAAGGTTGACATCAAGGTAAAAAGGAAAATGCCGCGCTAGTTGGGTACAAAGCATTCATATATTATGTTGCGTTCAGGAAAAAAATATGCTCAAAATAAACCAAGTGATTTGAACAGGAGGCTAAACCCATGGGAGTTTTTGCAGCAAGCGATATCGTGGAAGTTGCGATAAGAATTGAGGAAAACGGTTATGATTTTTATAAGTTTGCCGAAAAGGTAGCCACGCAGGAAGAAGCCAAAAAACTTTTCTCACAGCTGGCGGATGCCGAAGCGGGGCATAAAAAAGTCTTTCAGGGACTTCTTTCTAAAATTGAAAAGTATGCGCCGCCGGAAACATACGCCGGGGAGTATGGCGATTACATGCGGTCCTACGTGGACAACAACTTGATCTTTACCAAGGAGGTTATGGATCAGGAGTTGGCCAAAGTCACGGACACCGTCGCCGCTTTCGATTTTGCGATCCGAAGGGAGCTGGACTCGATTTTGTATTATCATGAGATCAAGAATCTTGTTCCTCCCGCCCAGCACGAAACGATCGAAAAGATTATTGCGGAAGAAAGAAAACATTTTGCGTCTCTGACCGAGATGAAAAAACGTTTTTTCAAATAAAGCAGTTTCTGAAAAACCATGTCCATCGAGAAAGGGACGCCGGTCCCTTTCTTTTTTTTGTTTTTTGGGGAGATTTCTCTAGTTTTTCAGGTCGTATTTTTTCAGCTTGTAGCGCAGCATCCGTTCCGATATGCCCAAAATTTCAGCCGCTTTGGTCTGGTTGTCGTTTGTTTTTTCCAAGGCTTCCATAATCAGTTTTCTTTCCAGCTCATCAACGGATTCTTTGAGGGCGCCGGAAAATTTTTTGGCGTGCTCTTCGAGGGGCGTGGCTGACTTGAAAGGCAGGTCTTCCGTGGAGATATAATCGTTTCTGGCAATCACCACCGCGCGCTCCATGATGTTAATCAATTCCCGGATATTTCCCGGATAGTCGTATTTCAAAAGAAGATCACGAGCTTCGGTGGAGATGCCCCTGATATTTTTATTGTTCTCGGCAGCAAATTTTTTAAGGAAATGATCCATCAAGGCGCCGAGATCTTCCTTGCGTTCGCGCAGAGGCGGCAGCGTCATGGTGACCACTTTCAAGCGGTAGAGCAGATCTTCGCGGAAACGTCCTGCTTTGACCAGCGATTCCAAATCGCGGTTTGTGGCGCTGATGATTCTAACATCGACGGAAATATTCACATTGCTGCCCAGGCGCTGAAATTCGCGTTCCTGCAGAAAGCGCAGCAGTTTAACCTGTAAGGAGAGACTCAATTCCCCGATTTCATCGAGAAAAACCGTGCCGCCATCGGCTTCTTCAAATCTGCCGATTCTGCGTGACGTGGCGCCGGTGAAGGCCCCCTTCTCATGGCCGAACAATTCGCTTTCCAGAAGCTGTTCATGCAGGGCCCCGCAATTGACCACCACGATGGATTTGTGCGCCCTCGGGCTGAGCTGATGAATCAGTCTGGCAAACAATTCTTTGCCGGTTCCGCTTTCTCCCTGAATAAGAACCGTGGCCCTGCTCGAAGCGACGCGTCCGGCCAAATTTACCAGCTCCGCCATCCGCTGGCTTTTATAAATGATTTTATCCGTTGTGACGCCGTGTCTGTTTAAATCCTCCCTGAGGATTTTATTTTCCTGGATGAGCTGTCGTCGTTCTGTCACCCTTCTGACCAGAATGACCAGTTCGTCCAGATCAACCGGCTTGGTGATGTAATCAAAGGCTCCCGCTTTCATGGCATCGACGGCCGTTTCTACCGTGCCGTAAGCGGTGATGATGATGACATCTATTTCGGGATTGATGCGTTTGACTTCTTTGAGAACTTCAAGGCCGTCCATACCCGGCATTTTATAATCCAGAAGGATAAGATCGAAGTGGCCTTTTAAAACGGACTGAAGTGCTTTTTCGCCGTTTTCCGCTTCGCTGACCGCATGGCCCTCCGAGCGCAGAAAATCTCGCAGCTGCTCTCGTTGCGATTGGCCGTCTTCGACGATCAGAATGCTTAATTTGAACATGGATGCTTCCTTATTTAAATAGCCGCTTCGTTGAATCTTTCCAGGGGAAGAATAATTTCGAAAGTTGTTCCCTTCCTTTTTCTGCTGATGACCCGGATATCGCCGCCGTGGCCACGGATGATTTCAAATGCCAACGGAATTCCCAGTCCCACCCCTTTTTCCTTGGTGGTGTATTCGGGATTGAAAATGCGGTTGATTTCTTCTTCCGTCATGCCGCAGCCCGTATCGGAAATTTTTACAACAAGATAGTTTTTACCTTCTTTGTCAATGGTGATGGTGACTTTTCCTTTTGCTTCCGTGATGGATTCCAGGGCGTTCTTGATGATATTGAGCAGTGCCTGCTGGAGCTTGTTGACGTCCATGGGAATGGTGGACGGTGCTTGGCGCCAGTCGGTTTCAATGGTAATGCCGCGGGCATTGGCTTCCTCCCGAATCAGGTTCACGATTTTCTGCAGAACTTCGGTGATGGAATAATTGCTGAATTCCAGACGGCGGCTTTTGGAAAACGTCAGGAATTCCTCGATGATGCCGTCGAGGCGCTTGATTTCGTCTTTAATCACGCCGGAAAGATTCTGGAAGTCGGCCGATTTCTGCGGATCGGACGGAACGAAGTCCCGTTTCAGCCGTTGCGCCGCGATACTGATGGCGTTGAGGGGATTGCGGATTTCGTGGGCCACTCCGGCCGCCAGCTGTCCCAGGGATGACAGTCGTTCCGCTTTTTCCAGCTGTCTTTCCATTTCGACGATGCCGGCCATGTGAATGTTTTGGTCATGATAGAGAAGCCACATGGATAATAAAGCGACCACAATGATAAAAAACATGAAGACAAAGATATGTCGACGGTTTTCCATAAGGCTTTTATCCATGGAACTGCGGTTGATGCCCATGCGCACCATTCCAACGATTTTTTTATCCGCCATTAACGGCGCCACCACGTCAAGAATTTTGTTTCCACCATAGTCAACCTTCCGGCTGGCAATTTTAATTTTGCCCTCCAGAATATCTTTGAAATTAAAATCAGTTTCGAGCAAAGGAGGAGCAGATTGGCCAACAGTGCTGAGCAGTTTCTTTTGTTCATTGAGAATCTGCATGTACAGAATGCCGTGCCCTTCCCCGATTTTGTTCATCCCCTTTTCTCCCGCCACCTTGAGACTCCAGTAAACGATTCCGTGCCCATCCAGACTGATGATGACGGTTCCTCTGTTGTCTTTGCGCGTCAGGGCGATATATCCCAATATTTTTTTTTGCAGTGTTAATTTCTCGATGAGTTCCAGAGTGGTAATTTTTTTGCCTGATAATGGCGCGACGTCATCCAGCAGCTCAATGGACAGAGGATGGCTTTGGTAAATGGCGTTTCCTTTGGCGTCAAGCAGACCCACATAGAAAAGATTATTGTCAATTGCAAATTTGTGAAGGTATTCGTTGCTGATTTTCCCTTTTGCCCATTCATTATTCAGACGCACGAGTAAAGCCGTCAACGCATTGTCCATCCATCTTTTGTATTCGTCCGAAACATCAGCGGCCGTCCGTGGTGATTTTTTGTCGGGAAAGGTGACAATGTTTTTTAGATTTTCTTCGGTCAGCCTCTGCAACACGCCGACGGTGCTCAACGCCTGGTCTTCCATGAAAGCAATAAGATTTTTTTCGCTTCTTTTGATTTCCAAAAAACCGGTAGTCAGAATGAGGGTTACCAAAATAGCGCTGACAATGGCCACAGCCAGCGGCTGAAGGAAGGGGTCATTATAACTGCGGGCTTTTTGTTTGATAATGACGTTTTTTTTGCCCCAAAATCGCATGAAATCTCTCTTTAGTGAATTTGCGCGTCATTGTAAGCTATTTAAGAGAAAAGTCAATGTTTAATACTGGGCAAATCGACAATTTTGTCGAATTGCCTGCTGAAAGGAGCAAAAAAGATTAATGTATTGTTATTATTGCATTATTTCTGAGAATCACCATTTGATCTCGACATTTATTGCCGAGAAGGAAAGAATTGGTATTACGGCCAAGAAAAAATATTTTTATTTATATTTCAATTGCTTGGCAAAAATTTTTTGCTCTGGCACGTTAAATGCTTATTTTCCAAGTAAGACAAGTTGTTTGTCGACTAAAAAATAACGGGTATGATTAGCCGACAACAAAACAACCAGGAAGGTTAAAACCTTCTCTCTTCATCAACCGGGAGGCTCCAAAAAAGCCTCCCCTCCTTTTTTAAGCAAGAAATCAGCCATTGTCTTTGTTTTTTTTCTTTTTGCGCCAGTTCGTCAATCTTTCTTTGATGGTTTTTTCAAAACCGATGTCTTTCGGTTGGTAAAATATCTCATCCTTGATCCCGTCGGGAAGATATTCCTGCGGAACATAGCCGTCGGCGTAGTCATGAGCGTATTTGTAACCCCTGCCGTAATCCAGTTCTTTCATTAATTTCGTCGGGGCGTTGCGGATGTGCAGAGGTACGGGGAGATAACCCCTCGAGTTGATGATGTCTTTGACTTTTCCATAAGCGACGTAAAGAGAATTGCTCTTGGGTGCCGTTGCCAGATAAACGGCGGCCTGAGCCAGGGCCAGTTCTCCTTCCGGCAGGCCGATAAAATGAAATGCCTGTTGGGCGGCCATGGCGACCACCAGCGCCTGCGGGTCGGCGTTGCCGATGTCTTCCGAAGCAAACCGAACCATCCGCCGGGCGATGTAGAGCGGATCTTCTCCGGCGGCTATCATTCTTCCCAGCCAATATAGCGCCGCGTCGGGGTCGCTGCCGCGCAGGCTTTTATGCAGGGCTGAAATCAGATTGTAATGTTCTTCGCCGTCCTTATCATAGAGAAGTGATTTTTTCAGCAGGGCCTGCTGGGCGAATTCCAGGGAGATAACACGTTGTTCTTCCGGCTGATTTTGCACCAGGGACGCGATGGCTTCCAGATTGTTCAGGGCGCTGCGCGCATCCCCGTCGGCCATCCGCACAAGGTATAGCAGCGCCTGCGGATCCACCCGCAGGGCAAGATTTCCCAACCCTCTTTGCACATCCAGAAGAGCGCTTTTGACGATGGTCAGCAGTTCTTCTTCGGTAAACGGTTTCAGGATCAGCACCCGGGTGCGTGACAAAAGCGGAGCGATGACTTCGAAGGAGGGATTTTCCGTCGTGGCTCCAATCAGCGTGATCAGACCGCTTTCGACATGCGGCAAGAAAGCGTCCTGCTGGGCCTTGTTGAAGCGGTGAATTTCATCAACAAAGAGAATGGTTTTTTGTTTTTTTCTCTCGAGCAATTCCCTCGCTTCATCAATCACTGAACGGATTTCCTTGACGCCGGAGAGCACGGCCGAAAAACTGACAAATTTTGATTTGGTTTCGTTGGCCAGAATTCTGGCCAATGTGGTTTTTCCGGAGCCCGGAGGTCCCCAGAAAATCATGGAGAAAAGCTTGTCCGACTCTATGGCGCGCTTCAACAGGCACCCCTCATCCAGAAGATGCCTCTGGCCGACATACTCGGCAAGCGTTTGCGGCCTCATCCGTTCGGCCAGCGGGGCCGCATCTTTTATGTTTTTGGAATTTCCCTCGTCGAACAAATCAAGATTTTTCATTTTTTCGCCTTTGCCGCTTCGATGAGGTCAAGTAAATTTGTAATTTTATCTGGTGGCTTTGCGTGAGCAAATGCTTCCCACTGCCCGGGCGTCAGGGTGTCTTTTAAGAATTTTTCCACGTCAAAAAAAGGCGACCAGCAGCGGATCACGCGCGTGCAGGGAAGATCGCCCGACTCCCGCAGACAATAAGAAAGTGTCATTTCGTCGCCTAATTTCGGACAGCGGATGAGGAGATTTTGCTCGTCGGCTTTCATGCTCTGTACGTTGACGAAAAAAAGAAAAACCGTCAAGGATTTTGTTGAAAGACGGGCACAGGATGGCAATCGTGATAATATAATGAAATCATTTGAAAAAAGACCCCATCCCGCCGACGGATGGGGTCTTTGGTGATTTCAGAGATTTCTGAATTCAGGGTTTCGGAAAGTCCTTGATGGCGTTCAACGCCCGGTCGATTTCATGATCGGGCAATTCATAGGCCTGGAGTTTGCCGGAGAAGTAAGCGTCGTAAGCCGCAAGATCCACCAAGCCGTGTCCGCTCCAGTTAAAGAGAATGGTTTTTTCCTTGCCTTCTTCCCTGGCGCGCATGGCTTCATCCACAACAGCCGCCAGAACGTGGTTGGTTTCCGGCGCGGGAATGAATCCTTCGGTCCGAGCCCATTTGACACCGGCGTCAAAGGTCTTGAGCTGATCGTAAGCCCGGGCCTCGATGATGTTTTCGTGGACAAGATGGCTAACGATGGGAGCCATGCCATGATAACGCAGACCGCCTGCGTGAATCGGTGCCGGGATGTAATCATGCCCCAGCGTGTACATCGGAAGCAGGGGAGTGGTTTTTGCCAGATCGCCGAAATCATAAGCGAAAGGTCCCTTGGTCATGCTGGGGCACGACGTGGGTTCGGCCCCGACGATTTTCACGTCTTTGCCGTGAATTTTATCACGCACGAAAGGCAGGGCCAATCCCGCGAAATTACTGCCGCCGCCGCAGCAGCCCATCACCACATCGGGATACACGCCGATTTTAGCCAGTTGTTTTTGGGCCTCCAGGCCGATGATCGTCTGGTAAAGTAAAACGTGATTCAAGACACTCCCCAATGCATATTTTGTGTCCGGCGTGTTGACCGCGTCTTCAATGGCTTCGCTGATGGCAATGCCCAGAGAGCCGGGAGAATCCGGATGTTCGGCCAGAACGTTGCGGCCGGCCTGCGTCAGGTTGCTGGGACTGGGGATGCATTCGGCGCCCCAAGTGTTCATCATCAGACGCCGGTAAGGTTTCTGTTCATAGCTGATTTTGACCATGTAAACGCGGCAGATCAAACTGAACATCTGGCAGGCCATGGAAAGAGCGCTGCCCCACTGGCCGGCGCCGGTTTCCGTGACGATTCTTTTCGTGCCGGCGACCTTATTGTAATAGGCCATGGGCACGGCGGCATTGGGCTTGTGGGAACCCGCCGGGCTGACGCCTTCATGCTTGTAGTAGATTTTGACCGGACAGCCGAGAAGCTTTTCGAAATTGCGGGCCCGGTAAAGAGGAGACGGACGCCACAGAGCATACTTTTGCAGAACTTCGTCGGGAATTTGAATCCAGCGCTTGCTGGAGGCTTCCTGCTCGATGATGTTCATCGGAAAAATGGCGGCCAGATCCGAAGGCGTCACCGGCTTGCCGGTGCCGGGATGAAGAGGCGGCCTCATCGGCGTGGGTAAATCCGGAATGATGTTGTACCACTTTTTGGGGATTTCGCGGTCCTGCAGTACGACTTTTACCTGATCCATTTTTTTATCTCCTTTAAAAAAAATATTTTGTCCTGAAATAAAAAAGCCACGGGATTGCATTCCCATGGCATCGTGAGTTTCAAGAGTCATGGGAAGGTGTCTTCCCGCCCATGCTCTTTATGAGCTTATGGGCAGATACTTAAAATCTGCCACCACCAGTTATTTTGCGAAAACAGCATCCTGATTGCTTCCCACCCGCTTTTTGGCGACTCCGTAGCATAGTCAATCGATGGCTGTCAAGATGAAAAAAGCATCAGACATGATTGCGCAACTTGAGTTCAAGAGGATGTGGATTGAGGTAAGTCTGTTCTTTGAGGTACCGTTCGTCGTATTTGCGAGCGTAGTGGCCGATGAGTGTGACCGGCACAACGAGGGGCACGTGGCCATCCCGGTAATGATGAATGAGATCAAGCAATTCCGCTTTTTCATCGGCGGATAACTGCTTCTTGAAATAGCCCATCATATGTTGAAGCACATTGACATGTTTTTTTGTTGTCGCCCTGATTTTGAGCGCCTCCAGAAGCAGGTTCTGGTATTGACTCAGAAGCTCTTTCGGCGCGAAGCTTTTCTGGCCGGCGACCAGCTTTCCCATCATCCGGTAGTGCTTCGGGCTGTGCGACAGAATCAGCAATTTATGTCTGCTATGAAAATCCACCAGGCTTTTTTTATAGTTTTTGTCCTTCATGGCTTCCCGCCACCGTTTCAGGGCGAATATCCTCTCGATGAAATTGTCGCGCAGATCGGGATCGTGCAGGCGTCCCTCGTCCTCCACGGGCAGGAGCGGAAAATGTTCTATGAAGATTTTGGCGAATATTCCCACGCCGCTTTTGACGGGCATGGACTTTTCGTTGTAGACCTTGACGCGCTCCATGCCGCTGCTGGGCGAATCGCTCTTGAAGATGAAACCGCACAGGTCTTCTTGTTCCAATTCGGCGACGCGTTTTTTGGCCCACCGGATCATTTTTTCAGTCAGATCTTCCCTGGTGGCCGTGACAATCAGGCGGGGCGCATCCGGTGTTCCTTCCAGACGCATGGATTTGCGCGGGACGCCCAGGCCGCATTCCACTTCAGGGCAGATTGGCACATACTCGACATATTGTCCCAAAGTTTCCGCAAGAAACCTGTCCAGTTTATGCCCGCCGTCATAGCGGACGCGATTGCCGAGCAGACAGGAACTGACGCCCAGTTTGATTTTTTCCATTCTAAAATCCTTTGCGGTGCGATGTTGTATTTTATTTTAACAAATAGCGGCGGCATTTGACAATGAATAATCCGGGATCCGGCGAAGACCGGAGGCCGTTTGGCCGGAATTGATTCGGGCCTTCGTCGAAATGACCGATATCAAAGATTATTGTGCGACAATAAACCAGTATCGTTGATTGATGAAAAAATGCGCAACATATTTGAACCGATAATTTTCGGAAACATGGAAGATATTGATTGATTTTTGCCGCGATAATCTGTTTAAATTTCCAAACTAAATACCATCTTTCGGGGAAGCAAAGGGCCTTCGCTATGAAAAAACTTGCCTATTTTGACACGTCTCATGAGATGCCGCTGGAAATCATCATGGCGGCTGGATTTACCCCGTATAAAATTTTGGGGGATGTCCACCAGTCCAATGACCCGGCGGACAAATACCTGTCCAGTTTTTTCTGCCCCGCCGCCAGAAGCTGGCTTACGGAGGCCCTGGCGCGCTCCGACCAATGGGCCGGAATCATTTTTGCGCAGGGATGCAACGCATCCAACAGGCACTATGACGTCTGGAAGGTTCATGTCCGGACGCCTTTCCTGCACTGGTTCGGCGCGCCGATGCTGGAGAGCGAGGCCGCAAAAAAATATTACCGGGTCGAACTCAACCGGCTCATCAGCCACCTGGAGAGTCATTTCGGCGTCAAAATCACGCCGGAAAAAATCAGGGAAGCCATCGGCAAATCCAATGAAATCAAGAACAAGCTCAACCGGCTTGCGGCGCTCCGATCGCTCAAGGATATTTCCAATCGCGAGTATCTGGCCGCGGTGATCAAATGCTTGACTTCTCCCGTGGATGAAGTTTCCGCCTGGCTCGACGCAGAAATACAATCCTGGAGTGCAAGGCCGGCTTTTCCCTCGGATAAAAAGCGGTTTTTGCTCACCGGCAGCGACGTCACGTACGTGGAATGGATGGACACGCTCGATGAGTGCGGAATTCGGATTGTCCGTGATGACCTCTCCGTCGGCGAAAGATTTTTCGCGACGCAGATTCCCGACCGCGGTGATCCCCTTGACGCGATTGGGGACTATTACATGAATATCCCCAGGCCGGCGACAAGACCGAACATTCAGAAGAGACTGGATTATCTTTACAAAACGCTCGTGGAAACCAAGGTGGACGGAATACTTTCGCAAAATCTGAAATTCTGCGAACCTTACGCCTATGATTCCGTGCCGGTCAACAATGCGCTGAAGGCCAAAGGCTACAAGGTGATTCACCTGGAACGGGATTTTACGCCGGCGGCCGATCAGCAACTGGCCAACCGCCTTGCGGCTTTTGTGGAAATGATGGAGGTGGAAAATAATGGCTCAAACCAACAGCGCCGCTGAAAACGCCGAAAAGATAAAGATCAGAACCCTGCCCCACGCCAAAGACCTGAAATGGCCGATGCTGTGGTGGATCGGCATGGAAAAATTATACCGAACGCTTCCCTGGAAGAAAACCGCCTGGACATGCGCCGCTTTTCCGATAGAAATGATGTGGATCTACGATATTTTCCCCGATCACCCGGAAAACATGGCCACGGTGGCCGCCGCCCGCAAACAGTCCCAGCGCCTGATCGAGCACGCCGAGGGCATGGGATTTTCCCGGGATGTGTGCTCCTACTGCAAAACCAACATCGGCGCCTATGAGACCCGCATCAAAAAGACGCTCGGCGGCATCAGCAAGCCCGACATCGTGGTCTGCACCAATGCCATCTGTGATACCCACTGGAAGTGGTTCCAGCTTATGGCCGACAGGATGAACGTCCCGTTTTTCATGTTTGATATTCCCAAGTGGGTAAGCGGCACCGACGAGAAAACCCTCGAAGGCAACATCGATTACGTGGTGGATCAGTTCTACGACCTGATTGTCTTTATCGAGAAGCACACCGGCAAAAAGCTGAACGAAAAAAAACTCCACAAGGTCCTGGACCGTTCGATGGAGCTGTCCAATCTCTGGCGTGAGATTTTTGAATACCGCAAGGCCGTGCCGTCGCCCTACAGCGGCGCCGAAACCTCCGCGGCGTTTTTTCCTCTGGTCGTTCTGCCGGGCGTTCAGGTGGGAATCAATTTTTTCAGGAAAATTCTTGCCGACATCAAAAACCTCACCGCGAAAGGCGAGGGAACCATGCCGCCGGGAAAAGAAAAGTTCCGCGTCCTATGGGAGGGCATTCCGTTCTGGTACCGGATGAGGTTCATGTATGATCTTGCGCAGTATGGCATCGTGATTGCGTTTGAGCCCTACACCTATTCCTTCGCGCCGGAAAAGAAAAAGTGCGCCACCCTTGAGGAGATGTTGCGGCATGTCGCCAAACTTATCATGGACACGCCGTACGCCTACAATCTTGAGCGGCGCATCGAACATTTCGAAAAATGGATTGACGAATACAAAATTGACGGCGTCATTCTGCACGAGAATATGTCATGCAGGCCGTCCTGCGCCGGCATGGTGGATCTGGCCGAGGCCATCATGAAGGACAAGGGCATTCCCGTGCTGATTCTCCAGTGCGACATGAACGATCCTAGGGTCTACTCCGAAGCGCAGATTAAAACGCGGATAGAAGGCTTTGTCGAACTGATGGAGGCAAAGAAAAAATAGAGGCGGCTGTTGACTGGGGCGCGAATTCTGTAAGGGCTGTGCAATAGTAAGAAATGATGATGTTCGTGACCGGTAAAAGCCGAAGGGTTTTGCAAAACGATTAACGGTTGGAACATTAATAATTTTTTAGCCGTTCTATTCTAAAAGGCTTACACAGGTTGAATAAAGAAAGCAGGTATTGAAATAAGGAAGAGGAATGAAGCGATAAATGATTACAGCGGGAATTGACATCGGTTCCATTACGGCCAAAGCGGCGATTTTTGAAGACGGCAAGATTAAAGCCACGAAAGTTATTTTTACCGGTTACAACGCGGAAGCCGCGGGCGTCAAGGTTTATGAAGATGTGCTGCAGGAGGCGGGCATTGATAAAAATGCCGTAGAGAAAATTGTTTCCACCGGCTACGGCCGCGCGAGCGTGAAGTTTGCGGACAAGGCCTACACGGAAATCATGTGTCACGCCACCGGCGCGCATTTTTTGAGTCCGCATATCCGTTCCATCATTGATATCGGCGGCCAGGACAGCAAGGCGATTCTGCTGGACGACAAAGGCAAGGTGAAAAACTTTGTCATGAATGATAAATGCGCCGCAGGAACAGGCCGCTTTCTGGAAGTCATGGCCAGGGCCATGGAAGTCAATCTGGATGAATTCGGCACGATGTCCATCAAATCTAAAAAGCCGTCCAGGATAAGCAGTCTCTGCACGGTGTTTGCGGAATCGGAAGTGATTTCCCTGATTGCCAGGGGAGAGGGTCGGGAAGATATCATCGCCGGAATCCACGAATCCATTGCTTCGCGGATTGTATCCATGATCGGACGCCTGGGCCTGCAGGGACCGGTGATGATCACGGGGGGCGTCGCCCGCAATGCCGGTGTGGTGCACGCCCTTGAGAAAAAGCTGGGCATGAAAATTGAAGTGTCGCCTTACGCGCAGGTCAACGGCGCCATCGGCGCGGCCGTCCTTGCCACGGCCTTATAGTATTTATCAGGATTTGATCTAATAGATATGTCCACGGATTACGATTTCATGAAACTGGCTCTGGAAGAAGCCGAATCCGCGTACCGCCGCGGCGAGGTTCCGGTCGGCGCGGTGCTGGTGCGTGAAGGCGTCGTTCTGGCGCGGGCGCACAATTCACCCATCGCTGCTCATGATCCCTCGGCCCACGCGGAAATGCTGGTTTTGAGGCAGGCCGCCGAACGCATCGGCAATTACCGTTTGGCGGGCACAGAGCTGTACGTCACGATCGAGCCTTGTGTGATGTGCGCGGGGGTCATCGTGCACGCACGGGTCGAGCGGGTGATTTTCGGGGCGCGCGATCCAAAATTCGGGGCGGTGGTGTCCCTGTATCATGTTCTCGAGGATAACCGCCTGAATCATCAGGTGAAAATAACAGAGGGAATATTAAGGGAAGCGTGCGGAGAAATTATCAGTAGATTTTTTCGGGAAAAGAGAGTAACATCCGCACCCGCTTCGGCGACGTGACGAAAGCGCGGAGAGATACCGAAGTGGTCGTAACGGGATCGACTCGAAATCGATTTGGGGGCCAAAAGCTCCCACGGGGGTTCGAATCCCCCTCTCTCCGCCAGAATATAACGAAGACCATTCCCGTTCGGCAGATACGGAGTAAATCCCGGCGGGAAGATGTGATTCATAGCTCTTGATAAAAAATATTTGCGGAGAGATGTCCGAGTGGCTGAAGGAGCACGACTGGAAATCGTGTGTACGCCCCCAAAGGTGTACCGCGGGTTCAAATCCCGCTCTCTCCGCCATTTTTATTTTTGCCGTTTCATCGTTATAATCGTTTCAAGAGAATAACGCCCTGTTAGTAAACTAAAAATGAATTACAAAAAATTGACGCCCGAAGAAGAAGAGGTCATGGTCCGCAAGGGGACGGAGGCGCCTTTTTCCGGGCAGTATGACAATTTTTTCGAGGCGGGTACGTATTGTTGCAAGCGATGCGGAGCGAAGTTGTTCCGGTCGAAAGACAAATTGCATTCCGGCTGTGGCTGGCCGAGTTTCGACGATGAAATTCAGGGCGCTGTTTTGCGCGCCGCCGATGAGGAAGGCGACAGAATAGAAATTCAATGCGCCCAATGCGGCGCTCACCTGGGACACGTTTTCGAGGGCGAGGGCTTCACGCCGAAAAATGTCCGTCATTGCGTCAATTCCATCGCCCTGCATTTTAAGGCTGAAAAATGACTAAAAAAATCGTTTTGGGCGGTGGATGCTTCTGGTGCAGTGAAGCCGTGTTTCAGAAAATCAAAGGAATCAAAAAAGTCGAATCCGGCTACGCGGGAGGAAGCGTGGCGGCGCCCACATACGAACAGGTTTGCACGGGCCGGACCGGGCATGCCGAGGTTGTGCTTTTGGAATATGATGAAGACGAAATCAGTCTGGAAAAAATTCTCGAGGTGTTTTTTGCCGTTCATGATCCAACCACGTTGAACCGGCAGGGCAATGATGTGGGAGAGCAGTACCGCTCGATGATTTTATGGACGGAACCCAAGCAGGAGCAGGTCATCAAAACATATATGGATCAAATCAGAAAAGACTTTCCCGGAGCAATGGTCACCGAGGTGAAAAAGCTTGCGCAATTCTACCCGGCGGAAAATTATCATCAGAATTATTATCGGAATAATAAAAATCAGCCGTATTGCCGGCTGGTCATTGATCCCAAAATCAACAAGGTGGAAAAAGAATTTTCGGGCAATCTGCGGTAAAAACGCATGGATTTTCGGTTTCCCGAGTCAGGAAAAATTTGAGTTGATTCCTGTTCATTTATCGTTTAAAAGTTTCGACAGGTTCATGTTTGATAATATGGCCGGGTCCCGCGCAACGGAGGCTTGTGAACCCCGTCAGGTCCGGAAGGAAGCAGCGGTAGCAATGTCCGCCATGTGTTGCGGTAAACCCGGTCACCAAAAAACTAACCCGCTTGCTTTAGCTGAATTTGCTGGCGTCATATTCATTTCCATCGGTCGGAAAAACGTCCGCTGTGTTTCAGAAGGACCTCCTTATCGTTGACAAGCGGGATGACGATGTCTCCGCGGAGAGGTAACGTTGGGCTTTCAGTTGGAATATCAGGTTATCGCGAGAAAATTCAGACCTAGGAATTTTGAGGAAGTTGCGGGTCAGGAACATGTTGTCAAGACCCTGCGCAACGCCATTGCGCAGGGCCGCGTGGCGCATGCTTTTTTGTTCAGCGGTCCCCGCGGCGTCGGGAAAACTTCGGTCGCCCGCATTCTTTCCAAGGCGCTCAATTGCGAAAAAGGCCCGACTCCCACGCCGTGCAATGTCTGCTCGAATTGCGTCGGAATCACCGCAGGGTCGTCGCTTGACGTCCGTGAAATCGACGGCGCCTCCAACCGCGGCATCGATGAAATCCGAGAACTGCGCGAAAATGTCAAGTTCGCTCCGGCCTCGTCGCGGTATAAGATTTACATTATCGATGAAGTGCACATGCTGACGGATCCGGCGTTCAACGCCCTTTTGAAAACTCTGGAAGAGCCGCCGGCGCATGTGATTTTTATCTTCGCCACCACCGAAAGCCACAAGGTTCCGGCCACGATTCTTTCCCGTTGTCAGTGTTATGATTTCCGCCGGATTTCCCTGAAAGAAATCACCGCCAATCTGGCGCTGGTGGCTGAAAGGGAGGGCATCAAAATCAGTCCCGCGGCGCTTTCGTGGATCGCCGAGGCCGGCGACGGCAGCATGCGCGACGCGCAGAGCGTGTTCGATCAGGTCATCTCCTACGCGGGCTTTGACATTCGGGATGAAGACGTGGAAGAATGCCTGGGACTTTCCGACCGGAAATATCTTTTCCGCCTCTCGGAAGCGGTGTTCCAGCGGGATGCCGGCAACTGCCTGAGCATTCTGGAAGAGGCCTATCTGGCCGGCGTGGACATGATGCACCTTTATCAGATGCTTTTGAAACATTTTCGCAATCTGCTGCTGGTTAAAATCGCCGGAAAAGACAGCGCGTCTTTTGATATTGCGCCGGAGCAGATTGAACAAATCAACCATCAGATCCGGGAGGTTTCCCGCGAAAATTTGCAGCGGTATCTGGAAATCCTCATGATGGAAGAAGGCGGTTTCCGCCGCACCCAGCAGCCGCGGATGAAGCTGGAAACCATTCTTGTTCAAATGGCTTATCTGGAACCGATTATCCCGCTCGGCGAGATTATCTCGACCATCGAACAGATTGAGCAGAGACTGCAGGGGCCGTCCGGCAAGTATAGCCATGTGAGGCGGGGACATGATGAAGGCGGCTCGAAGAAAGAAGGGGTTTCCGGCCATTCCGAACCAACACCTTCAGTTCAAAGCGGCGCAGCGACTGTTTCCGAAAGGCGGGCCGATGGAGGCAGTCTGAAGGCGCTCAGTGAAGAGTTCAAAAAGTTTGTCAAAAAGGAAAGTGCCATTTTAGGCGCCAAAATCGAGTCCGCGCAAATTGTCGGGTATGAAAACGACCGTTTGATTCTTGGTTTTCCGAAAAACTATATTTTTCTCGAAGATGTCAGGACGTCTCAACTGGAAAAACTCCAGCAGGTTGCCGGGAAGTTTTTCCAGAAAAAGGTTGTCGTCACCATCGAAACGTCCGGAGAAGAAAATGGCGACACTGTTGTCAACAACGAAAAAACGAAGACCCAAAGCGTCAGTGCGATAAAACGCGAAGCGATGAACCATCCGCTTTTGCAGAAAATCATGGATGAGTTGCCGGACGCCCGCGTAGTGGACATAAAAGTGAAGACGGATAAAAACAACAAGGCAATTTGAAAAATTGCCGGAAATTTATCAGGAGTTGAGGAGGAATAACGTGCAGAATTTCAGTACCATCATGAAGCAGGCCAAGAAAATGCAGGAGCGTATGGCGAACCTGCAGAAAGAGCTGGAGACAAAAACCGTGGAGGCCCAGGCCGGAGGCGGCATGGTCAGCGCCGTGGTGAACGGGAAATATGAGCTGGTTTCACTGAAAATCGAAAAGGATGTGGTCAATCCCGACGATATCGATATGCTCCAGGATTTGATTATAGCCGTGGTGAATGAGGGGATCCGCAAAGCCCATGAGATGGCTGCGGCCGAGATGTCGAAGATTACCGGAGGCCTGAATATTCCAGGTCTATAGGCAGGTTTCACGATGAAAGCGTATGCGCAACCGATAAAAAAACTGATTGCCGAGTTGGGCAAACTGCCCGGCATTGGGGAAAAAACCGCCACGAGACTGGCCAATTATATTTTACGCTCCACGGAGGATGATGTCCGAAAACTTGCCGAAAGTATCGTGGAAGTCAAAAGTAAAATCAAGCTTTGCCGGACCTGTTTGAATCTCACGGAAGAAGACCTCTGTGATATCTGCCGCGATGCAGCCAGGGACAGGGATGTGATTTGCGTTGTGGAAGATCCGGACGCGTTGGCGGCGATCGAGGAATGCGGCGGGTATAAAGGAACGTATCATGTTCTGCATGGAGCGCTCGCGCCGCTCGACGGCATCGGGCCGGATAACCTGCGACTGGGCGAGTTAATCAACCGGATTAACGCGGGTCATATCAAGGAAGTGATTATCGCCACCAACACCAATGTTCACGGCGAATCCACGGCGTTGCTGCTGGTCCGCCTGCTCAAGGAAAAAAATATCAAGATCACGCGCATCGCCATGGGTGTTCCCATGGGCGGTGATTTGAAATACATTGACAAGATGACAATTTCCAAGTCGCTTGAATTCCGGCGCGGCGTATAGCATCCCCTGGCATAGGCCGGGCCAGGCTGGTTGACGCGTCACCAGGGATGTCATTGACGAATTCCGAAAACATCTGACGGGGCTTCGGCCAGTCAAACCCGGCGAACCTGAAGGTGCAAACGACATTTTTTCCGAAGATAAAAAATTTCAATTTGCAGCAAGATATGATGGACACGGAAATAAAGACAAAAACAAATTTGCGGCGGATAAACGTCCAGAAAGTTACCAAGGCGGTCAAGAAACTTTTTATTGAAGCCAATACGGTATTGGGTGAGGATGTCGTTGGAGCGCTGCGGCAAGCGCTTGAACACGAAGAATCTCAAAGCGGCAGACAGGTTCTTGAGAAAATTCTTGAAAACGCCGAGATCGCCCGCCGCAGGAAAATGCCCCTGTGTCAGGATACGGGACTGGCGGTTGTTTTCGCGGAGCTGGGGCAGGATGTTCGCCTCGTCGGCGGAGAATTGCACGCGGCCATTGAAGAAGGCGTGCGACAGGCTTACGGGGAAGGCTGTTTGCGCAAATCCGTCTGCGATCCGTTCACGAGAGAAAATACCACCGACAATCTGCCGGCGGTGATTCACGTGGATGTCGTTGCGGGCAGTCATTTGAAAATCATTGCCATGCCCAAGGGCGGAGGAAGCGAAAACTGCAGCGCCGCAAGGATGCTCACGCCCGCGGCGGGAATCGAAGGCGTCAAAAAATTCGTTTTGGAAACCGTTGAAAATGCGGGAGCCAATCCCTGTCCGCCCATCATGGTTGGCGTGGGCATCGGCGGGTCGCTGGAAGAAGCCACGCTGTTGGCGAAAAAAGCGCTGTTGCGGCCTGTCGGCGAGTCCAACAGGGTCGACAGACGCATGGAACAACTGGAAATGGAATTATTGGAAAGCATCAACCATCTGGGCATCGGCCCCGCGGGACTGGGCGGCCGCGTTACGGCTCTTGCGGTACATATCGAAATAATGCCTTGCCATATTGCTTCTTTGCCGGTGGCGGTAAACATTCAGTGTCACGTCGCGAGACACAAAGAGACGGTGTTGTAGATACGGCATCCATCATTCCATTGTTTCCGGATTTTACAAGGTGAGATAGCATTTACGCAAACGGGTCATGATTCGGCGATGTCGGTTGAACCTGATCCGAAATGGCGCGCAGGAAAGTGAAAATTGACATTTTAATCAACAGAATTGAAAAGGTACGCCTGCGCTGTGCGTGAAGTCGCCGAAATAGACGTTTTTTATCCAGAGAAAAAGCATTCATGAAAATAACATTTGTTCATTTCGGGAGAGAGAACCTGGGGATTGAATATCTTTCCGCCGTGCTCAAACGGGCGGGGCATGAAGTTTTCCTGGCGCACGACCCCGGTCTTTTCAGCCGGGAAGACAACGTTTTTTATATTCCTCCCCTGGAAAGGTTTTTCAGCCGCAGAAAGACGGTTCTGGGCGAAATTGAGCAATCGAATCCGGATATCGTGGCTTTTTCGGTTTACACCAGTACCTACCCATGGGCCCTTGATCTCGCTGGAGCGGTGAAGGAAAAAATCGGCGCGAAAATTGTGGTCGGCGGCATTCACGCCACGCTGGTGCCGGAAACGATTATAAAAAATGAAGCGGTGGACTACGTCATCGAAGGCGAAGGCGAAGAGGCGCTTCTGGATCTTCTCGAGGCGCTTTCCTCGAAAAGAGAATCGTTGAATATCCCGAATGTCTGGGTCCGAAAAAACGGCGTTGTAACGCACACGCCGGTACGTCCGCCCATTGCCGACCTTGATTCGCTTCCCCTCCCGGATAAAGCCTTGTTCAAAGATGAAATCAATCACGGCGACGATTATATGATCATGACGAGCCGGGGATGCCGTTTTCGTTGTCATTACTGCTGCGAATCTTATATGCATGCGCTTTACGGGAAACCATATTTCAGAAGACGCTCCGTGTCATCCGTTATCCGGGAATTGACGGAAATGAAACAAAGGTACCATTTTAAGCGGGTCATGTTCTTTGACAGCGTTTTCTTTACTGATAGAAAATGGCTTGAGGCGCTTTTGAAAGAATATCAAAGAAGAATATCCGTGCCTTTTCGTTGCCAGGGCCATGTCGCTTACGCCGATGCGGGTATCATTGAAATGATGAAGGAGGCGGGCTGTTATGGCATTGATTTCGGCGTGCAGACGTTTAATGAAGAAATAAGAAGAAAAATTTTAAACCGCTTTGAAACGAACGAAGACATCAGACAAGCTTTTCGGCTCTGCGATCAAGCCGGTTTGCGATACGACGTTGACCTGATTTTTTCACTGCCGCTTATGAAAGAAGATGATTACCTTTTTGCTTTGGAGTTTGTCGAATCTCACCGCTGTCTTAACCGGATCAAATGCTTCAATCTTTGCTATTATCCGAAACTGAAAATCACTGAAAAAGCCAAAGAGCTTGGCCTGATCAGCGAAAGGGATATGGAAGCATTTGAAAAAGGCGAGGGAGGGGATTTTTTTCACACCGATTCCATCAAAGATCCGGCTGAAAAAAAAATGAAAGACAGCTTCCAGAAGCTTTACAAGATATATCCTCTGATTCCGAGGTTTGTGCGCAGGTGGATTGTCAGAAATCAGCACTACCGGCGTTTCCACCTTTTGCCAAAGCCATTGATTATTTTTGCCCAGTTCATTATAGGTGTTGTCAAGAAAGATTTGAGATTTTATACATATCTCAACTATTATTTTGGTCATTTGATGAAAAAAATCAGTTGCCGGTAATCCTTAGCCGAAGCAAAATTGCGGCGTAGCAAGACGCATCATCCGTTTTCAAGGAAAAAACTGAAAGACAACGAAAAATTTAAAGCCGATCCATTTGGGAATCAATATGGCAACCAAGAAAATCAAGACACCCTTGACGAAAGAAGTCATCACATCGCTTCATGCCGGCGATATGGTCTTGTTGAGCGGAGAAATTTACACGGCACGCGATGTCGCGCACCGGCTCTTGTATGAGTCTTTGCTCAAAGGCGAAGAACTGCCGATTGATTTGTCCCTGGCGGTTATTTTTTACGCCGCTCCCACTCCGACGCCGCCGGGGAAAATCATCGGATCCATCGGGCCCACCACCAGCTATCGTATGGACTTTTTCACGCCAAAGTTGATTGAATCGGGGCTTCGGGCCATGATCGGTAAGGGCAACCGAGCTCCGGAGGTTGTCGAAGCCATCAAAAACTACAAAGCCGTTTACTTTGGAGCGATCGGCGGAATTGCTGCCTTAATATCAAAATGCATTAAAAATGTGGAAATGGTCGCTTACGAAAATTTGGGTCCGGAAGCCATTAGAAAACTCACGGTCATAGATTTTCCTCTCATAGTGGTCAACGATTCAGAGGGTGGTGACTTGTACTCATCCGCCCGGAAAAAATGGCGTATCTATTCAGAATAAGTAATTTTTTGTCTTTTGTGAAAATTTGTTGACGGAAAATTACTTCTATATTATGAATAGCGGTCATTTTATGCAAAAATATAAGGAGATAATTCTAAATGATAGAAGTCAGATGGCATGGGCGTGGCGGTCAGGGAGCTGTAACGTCAGTTGAGTTACTGGCTGTGGCGGCAATTGCCGCCGGAAAGTATGCTCAGGGTTTCCCAAGTTTCGGTCCGGAAAGACGCGGAGCGCCCGTGGCCGCATTCACACGGATTGACGACAAGAAAATCAATATCCGTTCGGGCATCTACGAACCGGATGTCGTGTTGGTGCTCGACGCCAGCCTGATCGGTCTGGTGAATGTGCTCGACGGACTCAAGCCCGACGGCAAGTTAATTGTTAATACGACAAAATCTCCGGAAGAAATCCGCAAGGAACTCCATTTCAGTGGAACGGCGGCCACCGTTGACGGCACGGGCATCGCGCGCAAGGAAATGGGCGTGCCCATCGCCAACACGACGATGATCGGCGCTTTGCTGAAGGTTACCGGCGTTTTGGGTCTTGACGCGATGAAAGATCCAATCGAACACCGCTTCGGAAGAATCGCCCAGAAAAATCTCAACGCGATGAAACGGGCTTATGACGAAATAAAAATCAGCAATTAAGGGGTATGAACAAATGGCGCTAAAATCTTGGAAAGAACTTCCCATTGGCTGTGTGGTTGACCAGCCGGGAAGTGCCAGTGAATATCATACGGGAAGCTGGCGGTCGCAAAGACCGGTTTGGGACAATTCAAAATGCATCAAATGCGGCATCTGTTACGTGTATTGTCCGGAGGGCTGCGTTCAACAGATGGAAGACGGCTTCTTCAAGGCAGATATGGATTATTGCAAGGGCTGCGGTATTTGCGCGCATGAATGTTGGCCGAAAGCCATCAAGATGGTGGAGGAGGGATAATATGGGCAAACGCATGGGAATGGAAGTGGCAATGGCCGTTGCGGAAGCCGTGGCACTGTGCCGTATCGACATGGCGGCGGTTTATCCCATCACGCCGCAGTCACATATCGCGGAACATCTATCCGATTTGGTGGCCGACGGCAAAATTGACGCGGAATTCGTGACGGTGGAATCCGAGCATTCGGCGATGAGCGCGGTCATCGGCGCGTCGGCGACGGGCGCACGCTCCTATACGGCAACAGCCTCCCAGGGTCTATTATTGATGAATGAACTTCTGCCCGTCGCCTCGGCGATGCGTCTGCCGATTTGCATGGCGATTGCCAACCGAGCGGTATCCGGACCGCTCAACATTTTGAATGATCATTCCGATATTATGCCGCAGCGCGATTCGGGCTGGATCTCCATCTTTGTGGAAAACGGGCAGGAAGCCATCGATATGTCGATCATCTCTTTCAAAATTGCCGAGCATCAAGAGGTCATGCTGCCGGTCAATATCAATATTGACGGCTTTCAGCTGACGCACATGGTCGAGCCTTTTGAAATGCCCACTCAGGAAGAAGTGGACAGGTTCCTTCCGCCGTTTGTGCCGCACGCGACCCTGCATCCGGCCAAGCCGGTGACCATGGGCGCTTTTGCCATGTCCGATTATTTCGCCGAAATCATGAAGGCCAAGGATGAAGCTCTGAAAAATTCCAAGAAAGTTATTCTGGATGTCTGGGAAGAATGGGCGAAACTATTTGGCCGAACCTACAAACCGGTGGAAACCTACAGAACCGACGACGCGGACATACTGATGCTGACGATGGGTTCCATGGGAGAGACGGCTCAGATAGCCATTGACGAACTGCGCGGCAGGGGGATTAAGGCAGGACTGATAAAATTAAGATTGTGGCGTCCCTTCCCCTTTGAAGAAATAAAAGCCGCGGTGAAAAACGCGAAAAAACTGATTGTCACCGACCGCGCCTGTTCCTTCGGCGGTCCGGGCGGTCCGGTTTTTTGTGAAATCAAATCGGCCCTCTACGTGGAAGCCAAGCGTCCCTTGATATACAATTACATCTACGGTCTGGGAGGCCGCGATGTTCCCGTAAAAGACTTTACCGGCATGTTTGAGAAGGTTATGGGAGATACAGCCAACAAACTGGCAGACACCTATGAATTTTGGGGAGTGAGAGAATAATGAGTATCGTAGAAAATTTTGATTTATTTGCTCCGCGGCTGATTAATAAGAAAGAATTGCTGTCACCCGGTCATCGCGCCTGCTCCGGCTGCGCCGAAGTTCTGGCAGTGCGATTAATGGCGAAAGCTCTGGGCGACAATACCGTCATCGCTTCCGCGACCGGTTGCATGGAAATTATTTCCAGTATGTTTCCGACAACAGCGTGGCGTGTCCCCTGGATTCACGTTGCCTTTGAAAATGCAGCGGCCGTGGCCTCCGGTGTGGAAGCCGGTATCAAGGCATTGCGGAAAAAAGGAAAAGTGGATGACCGCTATGTCAAGGTCGTTGGAATGGCCGGCGACGGCGGCACGATGGATATCGGTTTTCAGGCTCTGTCCGGCGCGATGGAACGTGGCCATGACATGATTTACGTCTGTTTCGATAACGAGGCGTACATGAACACCGGCATTCAGCGCTCCAGCGGTACACCGATGGGCGCGTCCACCACCACGGCTCCGGCAGGGAAGGTCAGCATCGGCCAGAAAACGTGGAAAAAGAACATGCCCGAAATCATGGCGG
>DAOSZO010000012.1:0-40446 GCA_035382085.1 Smithella sp. | reverse complement strand
AAATTCCCGATATTGAAAAACACTTCGCCCAATTCGGCGACCGTCTGCCGGAGAGACTTAAAAATCAACTGGAAGCACTCAGGAAAAGACTGGAGGGCTGAACAAAAATTTCACGTCATGAACGGCACAATGACAAAGAGGGGAAAAACAACGTTTTCCCCTCTTTAATTTTTAGCTGATGCTAGATTTTTCTTCCCGGAAAACTCATGGAAGCGGTGATGCCGCCGTCCACGGCAATGGCCTGGCCGGTGATGTAGCTGGCCTCGTCGCTGGCTAGAAACACAATCGCCCAGGCGACTTCTTCGGGACGGGCCGCGCGCTTGAGCTCGCAGTATTTGCCGAGCTGATTTTCCTTGCCGGTGCTGCGCGCCCAGTCGAAAAAGGGCTGGGTCATTGCGGTTTCAATCAGTCCGGGGCAGATGGCGTTGACGCGGATATTATACGCGCCCACTTCACAGGCCGACGTTTTCGTGAAGTTGATCAACGCCGCCTTGCTGGCGCTGTAGGCGTTGCCGCCCGCGCCGGAAAGGAGTCCGGCAACCGAAGCGATATTGATGATGGAACCCTGACGGCGCTGTTTCATGTGGGCGATGATGTGTTTGGTGGCGTAAACGGGCCCCAGCACATTGACCTCGAAAACCTTTTGCCATTCTTCCTGCTTCTGATCTTCGAGATTGTCCAGATTGCCGCCGATGCCGGCATTGTTCACCAGAATGTCAATGAAGCTGAACTTTTCCAGTCCGAAACGGATCATGGCTTGAATGGATGCTTCGGAAGATACGTCGGTCTGGACGGTGAAGTATTTTCCGCCAAAGTCCTTTATTTCATTGAGCACGTCGGTAAGCAGTTTGTCGTTGATGTCCGCAAGAATCAGATTGGCGCCTTCGCGCGCGAAAAGAGCAGCCGTGGCACGGCCGATGCCGCTGGCGGCTCCCGTAATGATGGCATTTTTGTTTTTCAATCGGTCGGTCATTTTGGAAACTCCGGAAATGTTTTGGGCAAGTATAGGTATCCTGATCATTTATGTCAATGGTGAAGAACAAAGGGGTAAAGGGTGAAGAGATTTTTTTATTGCAATCATGCATAAAAAAATGGATATTTCAGGCATCGCGAGTCAGGGCCAGAACATGCAGGTTAATCGGTTTATGAAAAAAATCGGGGAAATTCCGCAAAGCGTCATGCTGGGTGCGACGATGGCGATTTGCCTTTTGTACAGGATTTATTTTTTCGGCTATCTGAACCCGAATATGGTTCTTTACAATTCGGACAGCGTGTCCTATTTCGCGCCGGTTGATATTTTGCGGGGTACGGTTGATTTGTACCGCACGCCCCTCTATTCCATGGTCATTGAGTTTTTCGAATACCTTTCAAAGGAAAATCTCGTTTCTAATCTCATTCTTTTTCAGCAGGTCGTATCTTTTCTTTCGATCATCCCTTTTTTCTACGTGTCGGAGAAGATTATTCGAAACAGGTTTTTTAGCGTGGCGGCGACGCTTTTCTACGGCCTGTGGCATCCTATTCTGATTCAGAATGTTCATCTGAATCCGGAGAGCCTGTGCTTTGCCGGCTCGGTTTTACTGCTTTTTATTCTCGTAAGTTATCTGGAGCGACCGCGGAAACCGGCCGCCCTGGCGCTGGGGGTGTTTCCCTTTTTTCTGGTCATGCTCAAGCCGACCTATCTTATCACGCTGGGCGTGGTTTTGATGCTTTTTGTCACCCGTTATTTTGTGCTGAGGGAAGAAAGAAAAATTCTTTACTGGGGCTTTGCCGGAATTTTGCTGTCCGTTCTGGGGACGGTCGGCTACTGCGCCATGAATTACAGGCACAACGGGCAATTCGTCCTGAGCAACATCGCGTTGAACAATACGATCGCCCACATCAGCATCAGCGGGGCCTACGATTACGGAAAAGACGACGAATTGATGGCCATCATCGACCGCACCAGGCACATCAATTATTACGCCGCGCCTTTCACCATCAACAATCATTTTATTGACAACTACAAGATCTGCGAAAAACGGTTTCCGAAAAATCTTCCGCCGACAACGGATATGATCTTCTGCTTGCGGATGCCCGATACGGTCAATTACCCGCCGGAAAGAATCAAGCGCTTCATCCGAAACTCGCAGTGCACGATGGTTTACGCGAAATACATGCTCAAAAGATTGTTTGACATCGTCGTGGCCGCTTACGGAGGACTCTTCCTGCTGTTGCTTTTCCAGTCGCTTGTCCTGGCCCACGTCTTTGTTAAACACAAAGAAATCGGGTGGGCTCAGGTTTTCTGTATTTTGTTTGTCTTGGGACAATTTATTTCCATCTGGCTGGCGGGGCTGGATGACATGGACCGTCATCTGATTCCGTCCTATCCTTTTTTCATCCAGATTGCCGGGGCGTTTGGAATGGCTGTGACGGCGATTTTCAAAAAAGAGGGTTTAAGGGGACTTATGGTTCGATGACCGGATTGCATCTCGGAGATAAAATCAGAACTGTTTGTGAAATAATCTTTTGAATGTCAGACGGATTATTTTAAACAATGCCTTAACCAAAATGGAGATTTCGGTGAGGGTTCGAATGTTCAGGATGTACTTGATGATGAACACGGGTCGCAAATAAAACTCGCGATAACTTTTATAATAGAAATATTTAACGTCCTCAGCGGTGAGAGTGTCTAATTTTAGAACAAGTTCCGCCCGATTATACAGATCCCAATTATGATGAAGAAGCGCATTTCGTGATGAAAATTCCCGATACAGGGGTGTGCCGGGGTATGGCGTGGTGACATTGAAAATGGCCAGCTGAATCCCGGATTTTTTTGCGAACTCAATGGTCTTTTGCATGCTTTCTGCCGTTTCTTCCGGGCTTCCCAGCATGAAGGCGCCGCGAATATTGATTTTGGCGGCTTTTGTCCAGCGGATGGCATTTCGGGCCTGCTCAAGATTCACCCGTTTGTTGAAACGGTCCAAGATCGTTTCATCGGATGTTTCAAAACCATACATGACCTGATGGCACCCGGCTTTTTTCATCAGCAAAAGGAGCTCCGGCGTAACCGTGTCAACTCTCGCGAAACAAGACCAGGAAATTTTCAATTTCCGGTTCAGCAGCATCTGGCAAAGCGCCGCAATGCGGTTTTGATCGGCCGTGAAAGTGTCGTCATAGAAGGAAATTTCCCTGATTCCATACTTTCGGTTCAGCAGAAGAATGTGTTCCACGATTCTTTCGGGGGACATGAATCTGATTTTGACGCCGAACATTTCAGAAAAACAAAAGCTGCATTTCCCCGGGCAGCCACGGGAGGTTATCATGCCGATGGACGGTTGTCTTCTGGCGGCTCCCAATGCGGAATGATACAAGGACATGGGAAGTTTTTCGTAAAGGGGGAACGGCAGCGAATCCAAATCAACAAATTGGCTGGAAACCGGATTGATGATGATTTTCCCATGCTCATTTTTCCATGTCAGGTTCGGCACCTTATCCAACGCCGTTCCTTTGGCCAACGCGATCAGCGCAAACTCGCCTTCGTTGCGCACGACCATATCGCAGATGTTATGTCGCACCAGCTCTTCATGAAAAACCGTAGGATGAACACCGCCCAGGATAATTTTTGTTCCCTGGAAGGCCCGTCGCGCCGCCTGCGCGATTTCCGTGGCGTTGGATATTTCCGTTGTCGTTGCCGTGATACCGATATAGTCCGGCGCGGGGGTGATTTTTGAAATTGTTTCGGGAATGGTCAATTTCAACGCCGCCGAGTCTATGATCTGAGATGCGTGCCCTTCTTTTTCCCAAATGGCCGCCAGGGTTGCCATGCCCAAGGGAGGCATTTCGGCATCAATGACGCTCCAGAGGTTGTTTCTATTGGTTTTCCGCGGCGGATTAATGAAAGTAAAATTCATCTTTCGGGTTTCTTTCAAAAAGTGTAAGTTAACCTAAATCATCGGCAAATTTGATACAAGCACAAAAAAAGATTGCAATATTTTAAAAAACATAAATAAATTAAAAAATACAGAGAAAATAAATAAACGCACTGATTGATGGCGTCATAAAGGTTCTGATTTTTTGTTAATTAGAATAATCAATCTCTAAAAGATAAATCTTTATGCTCGTTTCCGAATCCGTCAATAAAAAGCCGGCTGTTTTTGGAGGTCCCAGCCGGGACAAAATCGCATTATACGACCTCTTGGTGCTGCTTATTTGCCTGGCCAGCTTTTGTTGCAGCTGGGTGGAGTCGATGGTCAATGTCGACAACATGCACTGGGGCTGGGCTTATATAACGGCTTTGGATGTAAAGCGAGGTGCCCTTCCTCACGCGGAAGTGCTTATTTCATATGGATACCTGTACACCTTATTGCAAAGCATTGCATTGAATCTTTTCGGGGAGAGGCTCATCAGTCTCGGAATAATCGCGGGAATATTTTATTCGCTATCGCTGCTGCTTGCCTATCGGATATTTATAAGATTCCTGCAAAGAAAGCTTGCCTTTATCGCTGTGTTGCTCATGTTTTTGGTTCATCCGTACATCATTTACCCCGCCTCCAACTACATGATGTTTACCTTTGAACTCTTGGCGCTGATTTTTTTCATAAAATATTCAGAAAAAAAATATTACGGTTTTCTTGCGGGCCTTTTTTTGAGCCTGTCGGTTCTGTGCCGTTATTCATCGTTTATCGCGGTGGTTCCTCCCTTTATTTTTCTGCTTGGCTGGCAATATTTCAATGAAAGGAAAACGGCTAAAATACAATCCATTGTGGAAAAAATCCGTTTGATGAGCCTGGGGTTTGTTCTGCCTTTGCTGATTTTTATGATCTATCTTGCGTTGAATTCTGCGCTGGATGATTTTGTCCGTCAAAACGAGATATTTGTCAAATTTATCGGCCGGGGGAATGATATCAGAACCTATCTCAATTTTTTAGCCTGTATTTTCCAAATTGAAGACAGTCTGGCTTCCGATTTCCGGGGCAAAATGTTTACGGTGGTTTTGCTCGTATGCTTATGGGTAATGGCCAAGCCGTTGATTGCGAAGTTCAAAAGCCGGGCGAATAACTCCGTGCTTTTTAATGAAACTGTTTTTACGGTTTGTGTTGTTGCTGTTTTTAACTACTTGAATGCCGTGCATGTCTATGAAACGTATCGTTTGGCGAACGGAGCTTCCCTGGGACTCGGAGCTTGTATTTTTGTGTTGAGCGGATGTTTCGAACATTCCGTAAAGGTTGTGAAATATATTATGATCATTGTTTTTCTGGCGATACTGTGGCTGTTATCTTCCACGCTTTTTTTTGAAAAGACGACTTCTGCCTACTATCCGTGGAAAAAGGAAATTCTTTTTGGCAAGAGCGTCGAAAACAGGAATATAAAGATTTTTAAAGGAAAGCTTTTGAGCAAAGCCTGTAGCGATTTTTATCAGGAGGTTTTCGATATTTTAAAGCCCTTTGAAAAAAATTTTTATGTGCTGAATTATACCTGGGATTCGGTGGCGGCCGCGATAAATGATTTGCCTCGGGTTCAAATTTCTCCTTATGACGCCGTAGGCGTTGATGATTTATCGAAACAGGAGAGATTGATCGAAGAAAGAAAAGCCGTTATTCTCGCTTATAAAAAATTGGATTTTCCGGGATACACGACAATTTTTGCAAGGCAGTGGCCTGATGAAATTCCATGGCTCGGCGGAGGGTATTTGTTTATTTCGGTTCCTGAGGAGTGGTCTGTTCAGAAGCCCCGCTGAAGGCAGAAATGACTTTAAAAAAAGTTTTCCAGAGATGTCAAAAAATATATTCATCGAGCCGCGATAAAGGCGTTTTTTGCGCGCCTGCCCAGTCATTTGGAAAGTTGAAAAAGATACCTCTTGTATGATTCCTGAACATGCGACAAAAGAGAAGAAGGAAAAGATGATTTTGAAAAAATACGATTGGCTTGTAATCATTGGCGTTCTCATTGTCACGGGAGTTGTTTTTTCCGGCTGTCTGCGTTTGGAATGGACCAATTGGGATGACAATCTTTTGGTGTATGAAAACGAATTGGTTCAAAATTTAAATCTCAAGGATATTTTTACCCAGCCGACGGAATACAATACCTATAATCCTCTGGTTATTCTTACGTTTGCTCTGGAATGGAAACTGGTTGGGGGGCATCCCTTTCTTTATCATTTGAATAATTTGTTGCTGCATCTTGCGTGCACGGCTCTTGCGTTGCTTTTTTTTCGACGGCTGGGCTTATCCATCTGGTGGAGTGGATTTGCCGCCTTGCTGTTTGGGATTCATCCCATGCGCGTGGAGTCTGTCGTGTGGATTTCAGAACGCAAGGATCTTCTTTTTGGTTTTTTTTACTTAATGGCTTCGCTTGTCTACATCCGTTACGTCGTTACGGGAAAAAGAATTTATTTTGCAACGGTTTTTGCCTTATTTATTGTTTCTCTGTTTATAAAGGGGCAGGCGGTCGCCATGCCTCTCTCGATGATTTTGCTGGATTGGTATTTGGGCAGAAGCATTGGCATGAAAGCGGTTCTGGAGAAGGCGGGTTTCATAGCCCTTGCGTTTGCTTTTTCGATCTTGACCGTAACCTTTTTTGTGAAAAACGCTTACATGCCGGCAGATCGTACAACCATTACGCAAGTTTTTAATCATTTTGAACAAATCGTGCTCGGCGGATATGCCTATACGGTGTATATTATCAAATTGTTCATTCCTTATTCAAATTCTCCCATATATCCCATGCCTGAATCGCTTCTGTGGAATCACTGGATGGGCGGCATCATGTCCGTTTGTATTTTTTCCGGCGCCTTGTGGGTTTGGAGAAAGTTAAAATTTATCACCTTTGGTGTATTGTTTTATACTTTTAATATTTTTTTCCTTCTGATGCCCTTTTTAATGAGTGAGACAGCTTTTCTTTTCGATCACTACACCAACATCGCCTATATAGGGTTGTTTTTTTTGGTGGCCATGAGTCTGCAAACAATTGCAGTCCATGATCATGCGCACCGTTTTTGGGTCGGCGCATTTGCCGTTTTAACGTTGGCGTTTTACGCAACCCGGACCATTCAATATCTTCCCGCTTGGAAAAACAGTGAAACACTCTGGACCTACGTTATTGAAAAATATCCGGGCAAAATGGCGGTGGCTCATCTCTTCAGAGGTAACCATCGTTACGAAAGTCATCAGCCTGAAGAAGCCATGCAAGATTTCAATAAAGCGATTGAAATTAATCCCGCTTACCCGACCGCTTATCTCAATAGAAGCATGCTGTATCTTGAAAGAAATGAGAATCAAAAAGCGCTCGAAGATTACGAGCGCTATATGGCCCTGATTCCCCTTCGTGACGCGAAGGGTAATTTATTGAATTCATTGTTGTCCGATGCCCATCGACACCGCGGCGTCGTTCATTTCCGGATGGCTCAGTATGAAAAAGCCCTTTCCGATTTTAACGCCGCGATGAAGTATGATGTCTTAAATTATGATAACTATCTCAACCGTGCCTTAACATATATGCAACAGAAAAAGTATGATCAAGCGATTAGGGATTTCACCTTATGCCATCAGTCTGTCCCGAATGATCCGGATGTTTTGAATAATAGAGGAGTTTGTCATCTCCGATTAGGCCATCTGGAGTCAGCACTTGAGGATTTCAACCAGGCAATTGCTTTAAATGATCAGAATCCCTCATATTATATCAACAGGGCTATTGTATACCGCAAAATGGGGCGTTTGGCTGAAGCAAGGAGAGATGAAAAGATGAGAGGAGAAAAAACGAATTAAATTCATTGAAAAAATAATGGATAAATATTCGTTGAACTGCTCATAGGACAATCTCCATTGCTCTCATGAAATGAGCATGATGAAATCCATTGATACAAAGATGAAGCGTATGAGACAAAAAATCATTTTTTCCTTGTCGTTGCTGCTTCCGTTTGGAATGATGCTTTTGTATGTGTGGTTGACGGCCACCGAATTGCCTCTGCGTGATGATATCTATGTCATTGCAGACGGACCGATTAAAGCTTTCTTGAATGGAACCCTTGCTTTTTCAGATCTTTGGCGAGCATCCGACGGTCAACGATTCCTTGGATATAATCTGTTTTTGCTTGCCAGTGCGAAATGGTTTTCTTTGAGTTACAAAGCTTTGGCTTTGTTAATCCCTTTTTTTGTTCTTTTTGCGGCTGTCTTATTATATCGCGAATACAGGGAAAGCCTGTTGCCGCAGCGGTCGCCGGAATTTATTGCGGCAACATTTTTTATTCTCTCTTTTATTATTTTTAATGTGATTCAATGGGAGAGTTTAATTTTTGGATATGCGTTGGCCTATCAATCGTCCATGCCTTTTTTCATCCTGAGCTTTGTAACCCTTGAAGTGTTTATCGCCCAAGGCGGCATCAAGAATTATGCGGCGGCTTTGATTGCCACTGCTTTGGCTTTTTTGGTGTTCAGCGGAAAACTATACATTGTTTTTTTGCCGGCCCTGGGTTGTACATTTTTATGCTATATTTTGACCCGGCGAGCTTATTTGACAAGAAAATTCTGGCATCGTTCGGTAAGTCTTGTTTTTCTTTTAGCCGTCATTGGCTTAATCTATTTTTACAAAATCCAAGAAAACGATTATGTGTCAGATCAGGTTTTCTATGCGGCGGAGATATTTGCTGATCCTTTCCATGCGGCGCAGTTTTTTCTGGCTTCCTTCGGAGCGAGCGTCATCGGCGTAGATGTCTTTTTTTCTGTTGGCTATTTGTCTTTCCCCATCATGGTGATGATGGGATTATTCATCGTTTTTTTCTATATTGTCGCCATAGTGCTTTTTATTTCATCAAGAATGTATGAAAAAACCTATCTGCCGTTTTTCCTGATTATGCTCACGCTGTTTTATTTGGTTTTTATGACTTTTCGCCGATTCGGACTCGGCATGGATTACGGCATGGCGTCCCGTTTTACCTATATAAGTCTTTACGGATTGGCTGCAATCAGCTGGATATTTATATTCGTCCTCAGCACACAGAAGAAGCCCAAGACACTAGAGACGGTTTCCATTTTTGCAGCTTTGAGTATAATGTTGACGGGACTTTTGATGACGTCCCTCATTGTGTGGCATGTCCAACCCGCTAGACAGGATTATTTTATGAAACTTTATGATATCGTGATGCGGGTGGACACGGCAACGGATGAGGAACTGCTCAATATTGGTGTGTGGCCGGAGCAGGTGCGCTCGTCTCTGAAACTCCTTCGCGAGCACAACCTGAACGTTTATCGGAAACAACAAGCGGCGGGAAAATAATTCTTTTATCCGGTATTACTAAGATGCCGAGGCAAAAGGATCGTGATATTTCCCAGAAAGCGTTGACATCATGAAGGTTGGGATTTTAGGCGGGGGATTGAGTGGCATTTCCATCGCCTATTTCTTGCAAAATGTCGCCAAAATCAAACGTATAGAAATTCTCGAACGAGAAGGTGAGCCGGGAGGATTATGCCGATCATTCAATGTCCGCGGAATAAATTGCGATATCGGACCTCACGTCATTTTTTCCAAAGATGATGAGATGCTCGATCTGATGATCAGCGTCCTAGGCGAAAACGTTTGCAGAATAAAAAGATCGAACAAAATATACTATAAAGGCAGGTTTATAAAGTATCCTCTGGAAAATGATCTCTCGGCTTTGCCTGAAGAAGAGAGAAACTTTTGCGTAAAAACTTTTCTGAATAATCCTTACGCAAATATTGAAGCAAAGAATCTATGGCAGTATTTCCTGAAAACGTTCGGCGAAGGCATGACAGACATTTATTTTAGGCCTTATAACAACAAGATATGGAAATACGATGTGTCGCTTATGGATACACAGATGATCGACAGGATTCCCAACCCGCCCAAAACAGACATCATGAAAAGCGTTTCGGGGATATCCACGGAGGGATATCTCCATCAGCTATATTTCTTTTACCCCAGGCAAGGCGGCATACATGCTTTGATCAAAGCTTTTCAGGCGAGGTTCGGCGATAAAATCAGAGTGATTGTCGATAGCGAAGTTCTTGCATTAAGGCGTCTTGAAGGTCTATGGAGAGTGACAAAGGGTAAAGGGGTGTCCGAAGATTATGATTTAGTGATTTCTACGATACCAATTCCGTCCCTGGTGAGGCTTTGCAACGGGGATATGCCGTCAGACGTTATTCAAGCGGCAAGTCACTTGAAATACAACTCAATTATGATTACGGTTGTGGGCGTTGATGAGGATTATATCGGGGACCATTTCGCTGTTTTGGTTCCGGATGAAGACATCATTTTTCATAGGGTGTCAAAACTGAATTTCTTGGGGGAAGCATATCATCATCCGGCTACCTCCCTTTTGATGGTGGAAATAACGTATCGGAAAAATGATCCGGTTGACAAGATGAGCGCCGCTGATTTAAGGGAGAAAATCATCGTGGGACTGAAGAAAGTTAATTTGATTGGAAAGACGGCGCGCATTCATTTCATGGAGACAAAAAAATTCGAATACGCCTACATCATTTACGATCTGAATCATAAACGTAATGTGGACCTTGTTAGAAAATATTTTTATGATCAAGGCGTCCATTTATGCGGCAGATTTGGCGAATTTGAGTATCTTAATATGGATAGCGTCATCAGGCACGCTAAAGTTTTAAGCCGAGACATTGAAAAACGCATTTAAGCTCTAGGGTAAACGTTTTTTTATAATTGGTATCAGAGAAAAGGATTCCGGACATGAAAGCATTGATTACCGGCGGCGCCGGTTTTATTGGAAGTCATCTGGCTGATTTCTTGATATCCCGACGTCATGAGGTTGTCGTGGTGGATAATCTTTCCTTGGGCAAGAAAGAAAACATTCAACATCTGACAGATCACGATCAATTTTTCTTTATTGAAGAGGATCTTCTGCATTTCAATAAAATAAAAAACATTTTCAACGCCAATCATTTTGACATCGTCTTTCATCTCGCGTCCAATTCCGATATTTTCAACAGCGTGAATCATCCGCGCAGGGACTTGAGAAACACTTTTGCTGCAAGCTGGAATGTTTTGGAGTGCTGCCGGCTGCATGGCGTCAAGAAAATTATTTTTTCGTCAACGTCGGCGATTTACGGAGAAAAAACCAATAAATTGAGAGAAGATAGCGGTCCGTGCCATCCTGTATCATATTATGGCGCGGCAAAACTGGCGGCGGAAAGTTTTATCAGCGCCTACTCATTTATGAGCGATATCCGATCATGGATTGTCAGATTTCCGAATGTGGTCGGACATAGGGCGACTCACGGCGTCTTGCATGATTTTATCAATAAACTGAAAAATAATCCGCGGCAACTTGAAATTCTGGGCGATGGAAGACAGAAAAAACCATACGTTTATGTTGCGGATATTGTGGATGCGATGCTTTTTGTTTTCCGCAGGGCAAAAGGAAGGTTGAATGTTTATAATATCGGAGTGCAGGATTGCATTTCTGTCACCGACATTGCGAAAATCGTCTGCGAGGAAATGGGTCTCAAAAACGTGAAATTCCTCTACAGCGGCGGTCGTTGCGGTTGGCCTGGCGACGTGCCGCGCTATCAGTATGACCTGCGAAAAATACATGCCTTAGGATGGAAGGCTCGTTATTCGTCATCGCAGGCCGTCCGTCTCGCCGCAAGGAGCATGCTGGGAAAATGATCGCCTTTATTCTGGCCGGTGGAAAGGGAAGCAGATTAAAGGAATTTCTTCCTGCCGATATTCCCAAACCACTGGCGCCTATCGCCGGCAAACCGATGCTTCAACATCAGATTGAATATCTTGCAAACCATCGGATTCCGGAGGTCGTTGTCAGTGTGGGGTGGGGCGCCCGGGCTATCAAAGAGTATTTTGGCGACGGTCAAAACTATGGATTGTCGATAAAGTACTCGGAAGAGAGCCGGCCTCTTGGAACGGCAGGAGCATTTAAATATTCTGAAGCGCTGTTGGCCGGCAAAAAAAATATTTTGATACTGTATGGTGACGTCATATTCGATATCAATCTTTCCCGGATGATCAAATTCCATGAGGCGTGCGGTGGGCTGGGAACAATCCTTGTTCATCCCAACGATCATCCTTCTGACAGCGATTTGCTCGAAGTTGATGCTTCAAATCGCATCACCCATTTCTACCCTAAACCCCATCCTTCGGGGATGTATTACCGGAATCTGGTGAACGCGGGAATTTATATTCTCAAGTCTGACATAGTATCTTTTATCAAAGAGGGGCCCGCGGATTTCGGAAAAGATGTTTTTCCCGATCTCGTTAGGAAACATGCAAACATTTACGCTTATCGAACTTCCGAATATGTCAAGGATGCGGGAACACCGGAGCGCATTCGGCAGGTTGAGAAAGACATCATGAGCGGAAAAGTTAAACGCAGGAATCTTGCGCTGCGGCAGAAGGCGATTTTCATGGACCGAGACGGTGTCATCAACGAAGAGGTAAGCTACGTCTGCAAACCGGAAGATTTCAACTTAATGGACGGTTCAGCGGAGGCGATTAGGAAAATCAACAAGTCGGATTATTTGGGAATTGTCATTACAAATCAATCCGCGGTTGCCAGGGGATTTTGTTCAGAGGAAGAGATCAAGCTTATTCATAAGAAAATGGAATCGCTTCTGGGAGAAAAAAATGCTTTTCTTGACGCTGTCTATTATTGTCCGCATTATCCTGATGATAGGTTGGAAGGCGGGGACAGAACATGTCTGGTGCCTTGCAATTGCCGAAAACCTTCAACGGGGATGATTCAGAAAGCCCTTGATGATTTTCACCTTGATCGGGAACAATCCTTCATTATCGGCGATGGAACTGTCGATGTCCAAACGGGCAGGAATGCCGGCATCAAAACGATTCTTTTGCGGACGGGACACGGCGGAAAAGACGGGGCCTATGAGGTGTCCCCCGATTTTGTTTTTCAGGATCTGCGGGAAGCCGTCAATTTTCTCATTGATGACTATGAATCACTGCGCGGATTGTTGGGTGGAATTCTGGAGCCTTATTTAAAAACCGCGAAGAAACCTTTGGTAATTTCCATTGGGGGCTTATCGCGTTGCGGGAAATCGACGATTTCAACAATCATCGATTGTCTCATGCGGGAGAATCAGAGGCGTATTGCCGTTTTGCGCCTTGATGACTGGCTTTCGGATGTCCATGTAACGCAGGAGGGGATGGATGTCCGAAAACGGTACGATTACGTTCGGATCGAGAGAGATTTAAAACGCTTCCTTAACGGCGAAGAAATATCCGTTTATCATTATGACGCGGCGACGAGGCGGAAAACGGGAATCGTTCAAAAAATGAAATTGGAAAATCACAGCGTGGTGCTGATTGACGGTGTGGTTGCTTTGGATGTTCCCTATCTTAGGGAAATCGGCAATTGCAAAATATATATAGATATCAGTGAAGCATTGAGAAAAAAGCGTTTTTATGATTTTTACCGCTATAAAGGTCTGGCACTGGGCGCCATCGAGCATCTGTACCGGCAGCGGCAAGCGGATGAGACGGATGTGGTGGTGACCAGCAGAAAATATGCCGATCATATTTTGAGACTTTAGGAAAGAAGGATGATAGGTTCCAAAACGCCTTTCAGAATCAGCTTTATAGGCGGCGGCAGCGATTTGAGGGAATTTTATCGGCGACAGCCTGGTCATGTTTTAAGCACGACAATCAATCAACACATGTTTGTTTTCATCCACCCTTTTTGGGATGAAAGAATTCAGGTCAAATATTCCAGGACGGAACGGGTTCGACGCATTGAAGACATTCAGCATCCCATTGTGAGAGAGACATTGCGCCGCTTTGCCCTGCGAGGCATCGACATTAATTCCATCGCTGATATACCGGCAGGAACCGGCCTGGGTTCCTCAGGTGCATTTACGGTTGGCTTGCTGAACGCTTTATATGCGTATTGCGGACAAAATCCCAAGAGCGAAGCCTTGGCGAAGGAGGCCTGCGAAATAGAAATAGATATCTTGAAGGAACCCATCGGGAAGCAGGATCAGTATGCCGCGGCTTTCGGCGGATTCAACTTTTTTACTTTTCATGCTGATGATAGTGTCACGGTCGAACCCCTGAAGGTTACTGAGGCTAAATTGCGTGAATTTGAAAATAACCTGTTGTTTTTTTATCTGGGAGGGTCGAGACCGGCGAGGGATATTCTTGCCGGACAGAAACACCAAACCGCAACAGATCAAAAAACGTTTCTTAAGATAAAGAGAATGACGGAGCTTGCCCAATATTTAAAGACCTCTCTTTTGGAAGGCAGTCTTCGAGATGTCGGCGCCATTCTTGAGGAGAACTGGTTCTTGAAAAAAGCATTGTCTCCGAGAATTTCCAGTGACAAAATAGATTATTTTTATGATGTGGCTCGCAGAAACGGTGCAACCGGCGGAAAACTTCTTGGTGCTGGCGGCACCGGTTTTCTAATGTTTTATTGTGAGCAAGATAATCAGGAAAAGCTCAAAAGCGCATTAAAAGATTTAAGGGAATATAAATTTCGTTTTGATAAGGAGGGAACAAAAGTAATTTTTATTAATTAAACTTCACAAATTAAAGAACCCGATAGATTATATTTGATAAAAAGAAAGCCAATTCACTGATCTTCCCAATATTTTCAATGGTCTGTAAAAAACCATCAGTCAAATATACTTTATTTGATTAGGAAATAATTGTTTTCTCAAAATTAAGCGCAAGTCAGCTCGAAAGAGCGATAAAAATCATCTTGCATCAGATTCTCATCATGGATGTTTACGGATGATTTTGGTTTAAGGATGTTTCTAAACGATAGGCATTGTCGATAAAGCATCTTGCGTAAATTGATAGTTGTTCAGATATCGTGAATCGTTCGATCATGGTCATGTGCTCGACAACATACTTGGAAAAAGGATCGTTGGCTGGGAACGTAATTTGTTGATTCATCCAGATTAAATATGGATTTTCTGGATTTAATGATATCAAAGCCGGCATGGCCTCAAAAACATAAACCAGACGTGGTCTGCGTCCATGCTTTATCGCAAACTTTAAAGATTTATCAAAATATTCGAGGGGCAACACGTCAAAAGCTATGTAGGAGTCATCCGTTGCCGGTCTTCGTCTGGCAATCATGTGAACCATCGGCGATGAAACATAAGAAATAATGAAATCATCTTTTGCCGAATAGGCGTTTGAAGTCCTGCTAATCCATTCGTACAGGTCTTTATAAATAGGATTGGTTTTTATGCCCTTGCAGAAACCTTCTTTAATTTCAACCGTAGCCTGTTGCGGAGACACATCATAAAAATTAAAATTCCACCGGTCGCTTGACATTGTATAATAAAAGGGCGTCAGTAAAATGATTGTCATGATCCAACGTAGAACGAAGGATCTCCTTTGAATGGTTCGAAGCGATAAAAAAGAAAAAATCATGGCGGCGACCATCGGGATGGAAGAAAAAACAGCAACGAGTAGTCCAAAAGATGAGAAAAAGATTCCATTGATGGCAGCAACAGTGGCGGAGACAAAAAGAATAAGATTGATGATTTCAGCTTGTTCCCAGTTTTCCTTTCGGGCTATTTTAACGATCAAATAAAACAGAAATAAAAAAGATGAAGATAATAACAAACATGCAAACCATAGGGCACCGCTCGTTCCCCCTTTATAAAAACCCCACAGATTGGTTTGAATGGCGGACCACAACAAGGTGGCGAGGATTGCCTGGACGCCAAGCATATAAGTGGTTTTCAATATTCTCGCGCTCATGAAGAAAACTACAAGAAAGATGAGCGATGCAATCATTAATTTCGCATGTTCCCAGTTTATTGTTAGAAGCAATCCGATTCTGTATGTCGGCAGGGAGGAAATGATTTGAAAAGATGAAACAATATTTGCGATAAAATTCTTGCCATAAATTGCGATAATCATTGTCCACAATAAAATAAAAGGCAATGCAATCATGAAGACGTCCATGAAGCTGAAATGGATTCGATGAACGCGGATAAGTTTCATGATAACGAAAATGATGATGATTGAAACAACGATCAATGCAAGGTGAAGCAGACTAAAACTGAGAAGCCATAAAAAGATGCCGGAAATGAAAAAAAATACTTTTCTCAAAAGAGGCGATTCTTGGATTACGCCCAAGATAAAAAAAGATAAATGCACGGTAAGAAAAAAATGAGGATAGGTGTAGTATTGCAAATAAGGAACAATTCCTGTGACGTCCAAGCCGGTAAAAGAAAATATTGAAAATATCATTGGATAAAAAAACACTTTGTGGCTTGTTGTCCGATACAAGGAGACGCTGAAAAAAAACAATGAAAGGATGCTTAAAATAAAATACAACTTTCTGAATTCCAGCAGGGATATTTCAGGGTACATTTTGAAAACTAAAGCATTCAATAAGGTCGCGTTTCTTAAGGCACCGGTGAACTTGTCTCTGAGCAAATCATCTCCGACTGTCAGTCTCCAGGCCTCCGTCATTTGCCAGCCTTCATCAATGAAATTGAAACCGTATTGAAGCCTTATCCATCCCAAGACGGCGGCGCTGATGAATACGCCCAAGGAGATTATAAATAGGATCAATTCTGCGGGTTTATTTTTGTTTATCAACGGTAAACCTCGATAAAATTGATACAGATTCCTGCATCCGGGATCGTAACAGTATTATCATTCCCATCGTCAGTTTTTATAATCATTAGCTTTTTAAGGCCAAAGGGTCAATCTTTTTGCATGCTACGATCAGAGCGCCCTGCACCCATAGCCCTTTTCAGAATGGAAAAGGCATAGTACGGCAGAGCTGAAATTCGGGGATGCGTTGTTAGAAGTTTTATGACCTTCCGAGGATTTAAATAGAAACGGCAATAGGCGCTCCGGAATACCATGCGCAGTTCTCTGTCCGTCATGGCAGACACATTCATGTGGCTGCTGTAATAATGAACCTGTTTGGGAGGAGTGCCCCCATATTTGATTTTGAGACGGTCGGCTGCTATCTCGGCCAGTTCGGTTCCGGCGAACGGGGTTACAACGAGAAACATTGCGCGGTGGAGTTTTGAGCGGCAGGCAAACTCGACTGTTTTTGCCGCTTCTGCGAAAGTTTCGGTTGGAAAGCCCAGCATAAACGCTCCGGTTGTGTAGATGCCTGAATCAACGAAAGCATCAATTGCTTTTAATGCTTTGTCTATATTCAAATTTTTGCGAATCATCTTCTGAAGCCGGTCGCTGGCGGTTTCGATGGCGAAAGCGGCTGAAACCGTTCCGGCTTTTTTGAAAAGTTGGGCGTCTTCCGGCTCAAGGATGTCCGCTCGCAATCCGTTTGGAAAATGCAGTTTGATACCACGGAATCTTTTCTGAATTTCCGTCAGGAGATTTCGCATTCTATCGCGGTCAAGATTGAAGCAATCGTCAATAACCTCGAATTCCCTGAATCCATACTTGAAAAAAAGTTCTTCGAGTTCCGCAAGAATGGATGGGACATCACGTTTTCTGTAGAGATTTCCCATGGCGTGGAAACAATAGGCGCATTTGTATGGACAACCCCGGGAAGTGATGATGGCCATGTATTTTCTGCGGCCGACGGCGGGCATTGAATGCTTTTTTGCATATAACTCATGATCAAGCAGCTCCCAGGCGGGAAAGGGAAGCGCGTTTAATTCCTTTTCCGTCAGAATACAGGCTTGCTGTATCTCGGGCTTTCCTTGTGTGCGCGAAACGACACATCGGATGGCTTTGATGGATTGGCGGTTATCGATCGCCTCGAGTAATTGAGGAAAAGCGGCTTCCCCTTCTCCTACAACGACAAAGTCAGCACCTGATGTTCTTAAGGCTTCCTCTGGATTGGCCGATGGCCATGGGCCGCCCAAAATGATAGGGACGTTTCGATGCTTTTCCCGGATAATTTTTGTTATTTTGACCGCCTGTTCCGCTTCAGTGATGATGCTGCTGATGCCTACAAAATCGGGTTTCCAATCCTCAATAAGTCGCCGTAGGCTATTGAGATGGTTGTAATCCTCGGCGCAATCATGAATTTTCACCTCATGTCCGCGTTCCTTCAGGGTGGCGGCGATGTATAACAGTCCCAGAGGCTGGGTGATAAAAGGAAAAACCAGTGATAAAAAACGGGGCTTTATTAATAATACTTTGGACATGACTTAAGGTTTTGAATGTTTCTATGTTTTATTTGTTATCCTAACCCAGAATAGCGAAGATTGCCAGGAAGCATTATATATCTGTTAAAAAAATGAAACGTCAGTCATGTATCTAAAAGAGCATTTTCTTATTTTGGGACTTCATCGGATCGCTCAAGGACGATGATGCATTTGCGCAGCAACCGTTTCGGCAACAAATTCATTGCCTGATGCAGTCATATGGACATCAAAGAAAGACTGGTATCGCCATCTGTCTTTTGATTTTATTTCGGACAATGATTTTCTCATGTCGATCACATGAAAAACCTTTTTATTGATACACGATAAAATATCATCAACATCCGCGGATGAAGTTGACGGTTGGGTGTCCTGAACCAAGATATAAGCAGCGCGGATGCGGTTTGTCTTTACGATTTTTTCCAATTCCTTAAAAATTAAACAGCCGATATCCTTTCCCCGGTAACCGGTGGGATTTTCGTTCAGGGCATAATTTCCGCTCAGCCACCAACTTGGATTCAATTTCATCATCATCCGATGGATGAAATAGCTATGTCCTAATATTTGAAAAATCATATGGGTTTTGTGTTCGCGAGTGCGAACCGGAACACCTTTCAGCGACAGGGTACTGTTTGTGATGGAAAAGAAAGGTTTGTTTGCCCCGAAAGTCACGGAGTATTCGCAGCGGTAGATGTCGTCTGGGATGAAGCTGAATATGATGGCGGAAGCCTTGTACCGCGAGATTAATGATTTCAAGCGGAGAAAAGACTGATCCAGTCCGTAGGCGAAAACGCCGGCATTGATTACCGGCCTGCTGAGTTTCTTCTCTAAAATAGCCGGCCATGTTTCATGGTCCGATACCTGATCCCCGAACGTAAAGGAATCTCCCACCACCAAGATAGAGGATGAAGAATCAACGATACGTTTGTTTCCATTGGACCGGATTCCGTTTTCTAAAATAGTGACTTGTTTCCCCCAAATTGTATGATTGCTAGAATAACCGGTTTGGGGAATCCATCCCAGCGTTTCATGGGGTTGAACGGGAAGAGCGCTACGGTAGAGATTGCAGACGGGTCCTCTGTAATCCTTCCATTCGAACAAAGGTTGGGAAAATAATATTCTTGTCGCAACTTCGGCTATAAAAAAAAATACGAATATGCTAGAGAGAAAGCATAATCCTCGAATAAGATAATGTCGTCCGCGATTTTTTAACATATGAGCTTGTGTTTTATGGGTTTTTGATATTAATGCGTGTGCATGAAAGTACTTCAGTGTTTTTTATTATGCAAGCAAAGAATTCGATAGAGAGATAGTGATAAAAGAAAACCATTTATGATCAACCTTGATAAGATTCAGTATTATTACCTGGAAGAGATTAATTATGGTATCCTCAAACAAATACCAATAAACAAGTCGAAAAAGGCCCTATCCGTATTGGATATTGGTTGCGGATCGGGCGTTCTATCCGAGGCCATTAAGAAAAAAGGTTATGTGGTCTGGGGAATAGAAATCAATCGGGAGGCGGCGAACCGAGCCCGTTTGAGAATTGACCGCGTCATCAATGAAGATTTATTGCAGTTTGAGAAAATCGAAGGCATCATAGGCGACGAGCGTTTTGAATATATTATTTTTTCAAATATTTTGGAACACCTCTATGATCCTTGCCTTACGATTGAGAACTATTTAAGATTCTTAAAACCGGACGGATTGATATTGGTTTCCGTTCCCAATGTTGCCGTTTGGATCAACAGAATTAAGCTGCTGTTCGGCAATTTTGATTATACCGATACCGGAGTTATGGATAAGACGCATATCCGTTTCTTTACCGTCAAAACAGCGAAGAGGTTGGTCAAAAAATCGGGATGCTCCATCGTAAAAGTTGATTTTACCCCTTTTGTCGTCAGAGCGATATTGCCCCTTATTAAAAAAATATTTTTCAGCATCAGTCAGGAAAAAACATCGGATCATCGACTCATTATAGATTCTCGATTATACAAACTTTATTTGAAATATGTATATCCGGTTGAATATGCGTTCGGTTTTCTTTTTAAAAAGATGTTTGCCTATACGATTATCGTTGTGGGCAAAAAAAATGAAAGATCGTGATTTGATGTGGCCGGCATATTGGCGGCATGGAGTTTAGGGAATCACTTTTAACGCGGGGAATAAAAATGAATCGTTGTATGAGATTCGGAGAGGATGGCATGTCGGATTTGCAAACTTATATGGAAAATTATTTGTCGCTGTTGATCCAGAGTATAAGGACTCTGGATCGCGGGGAGATTGAAAAAGTGGCGGAAATCATTCGGGCCTCATGCGATCAGGAGCACACGATCTTCACGATGGGCAACGGAGGCAGCGGGACCACGGCCTCCCACATGGTTTGCGATTTCAACAGCGGCGCGGCGGCCCGTCTGGCGAAAAAATTTAAAGTCATGTGCCTCAACGACAACATGCCTTCTTTTTCAGCGATCGCCAACGACCTGAGCTATGAGGCCGTTTTTGAAGAACAGCTCAAGACCTGGATGCGTCCGGGCGACGTCGTGATCGGTTTTTCGGTCAGCGGCAATTCTAAAAACATTCTTCGGGCGATCCGGTACGCGAACAAAAACGGCGCCACGACGATAGGCTTTTGCGGTTTTGACGGCGGGCGGCTGAAGAAGATGGCCCGGCACTGTATCCATGTCCAGGTTCATGACATGAAGATCGCGGAGGATGTGCATGCCGTCATCGGCCACATGCTCATGAAGCTATTGATAGGACGCTTGTCCGGGAAGAAAGCAAAAGGCTCCGGCAAAAAATGATTTGAAATCCTTTTGTTACCGTATGAAAAACGCATCGCCTCTTGGCAAAGACAAGCTCGAACTGGGCTGCGGGCGGCGGCCGACGCCCGGGTATCTTCACCAGGACATCACCACCCAGCCCGGCGTGGATCTGGATTTTCACTGCGAGATCTGGGAGATTCCTCTGGAGGAGAATTCCCTGGCCGAGATTATCGCCGTGGGATTGGTGGAACATCTGCGCTTTCGGGAAGTCACCCGGGCCCTGAAACGCGTCCACGCCCTGCTGAAGCCGGAAGGGGTCTTTCTCTTCGATATCCCGGACATTCAAGCATGGAGCGAGTATCTCTACTGGATCACTCACGGCATGCCCGAGCGGTCTCCGTTTACGAAAGAACACGTGTTCGCGACCTTCTGGGGATGGCAGCGATGGCGGGGAGACGAGCATAAATGCGCGTGGCTCAAAGACGACCTGGTTCGGCATCTTCGGGAAATCGGCTTTCGCGAAGTAATTTTCGAGACCGCTCAAATGTTCATTTCGCGGGGGATTTCCCGGGACCGTTTCAAAGATCCGGCGAACGCTCATCTTTACGTCAAGGCGGTCAAATGAGTTTTCCCGATGACAGGGGGCCGAAAGATTCCATGATGTCACTTCTTGAAAAAGAGCCTGTCTCGGTCATCATCAACGTTTACAATGAAGCTCAAACCATCGAACGGGAAATCCTGGACATTCATTCCGGAATTTTGTCCCGGCTCCCCGGCTCAGAACTCATCGTGGCGGAAGACGGGAGCACCGACGGTACCCGGGAAATCATCACGAAATTTGTCCGTGATTTCGGCGTGATTCATTCCACGGGATCTCAACGAAAAGGGTATGCCAAAGCCTTGAAGGATGCGCTGCGCATTGCGAGAAATCCTTATATTTTCTTCAGCGACACGGGTGGCAAGTTCGATTTTGATGATTTCTGGAAGCTCTACGCAATGCGTCATCCGTATGCGCTCATCATCGGTGTCAGGGAAAAAAGACAGGATCAGTTCTACCGCCGTGTTCTCACCTTCGGATACAATTTTCTGTTGACATATTATTTTCATGTCCCCTTGCGGGACGCCGACAGCGGCTTTCGAATCCTCCGGCGGGATCTTGCGCAAAAAATTTGCCGGGAGGAATGGCTCAATCAATATCTGATAAACTCCGAACTTACCTTGCGCGCCATTTTCAGCGGTTATCCCGTGGGCTATGTTTGTGTTGCTTATCGAAAGCGCGGGGGGCCTTCCCGGGGTTTGCCGCCACGGGAAACGGTCAGGGCTGTTGCGCATGTGCTTAAAAATTTTCCGATATTAAAGAGCGTTCTTTCGGCCCCTTCTTACCCCTGCGGAAGCGCATAAAAGATGTCGCAAGAATTGTTAAGATTGCCGCTTTCCAGTTCCTTCCAGGACGTTTATGCACGACCGCATTTCTTCATTTGCTTTCCCGCAGCATATATCGGCAGATCATGTTTTCAATTTCACGCAACAGCCTTTTATCGGGGATGCCAGTGCCTTTGAACTTAATTTGGTGTAACATTTCCTCCATAAATTTCAGCAGCAGGACGGCCGCCGCTTCGAAGTCGGTGATGCGGATGTGTTTCCGGTAGGTTTTCATGTACAGAATCAAAAGTTTAACGACCTTGTGTTCCTCGTTGGTGCGGATTTTCTCAATATCCTTATCCTGCATGGCCATGGCTAGGATTTCCCTGAGGAGCTGCTCGTTGACTCTATATTCCGCAACCAGCCTGCTGATGATAAAATGAGTCAGTTTTTTCGCTTCTGCGGCGCTCGTCAGCCGGTAATTGGTCATGGTGGATTCAAAATTGATCAAAACCTTTTCAAAAATATTTTTATAAATCCGCTGAATGATCTCGATAAAAACCTCTTTTTTGTTGTTGAAATAGCTGTAAAAGGTTCCCGTGGCGGCCTTGGCTCTGACGGCGATCTCCGGCGCGCTTGTTTTGTGATAGCCCTTCTCGGCAAACAATGCCATGGCGGCGTTGATAATTTTTTCCTTGGATTCGATGCCCCTTTTTTGTTTCGGAATGCGGGCCTTATTCTTTTTGTTTCTCATGAAAACCTCTTGACGTCATTGATTTTCTGTCCGCAGTGGATTTTTCAATAAAAATTTTGCTCTATATATGATTAATTGTTTGAAATATCAATGGATATCTTCAAAAATTAAATATGTGAAATATATTTCATATTTTTGTTGACATCACGCCGGATACGGTTTATAAGCTTCATCAATTATTTCAATTAATCATGGCGCTGTTCCATCGGGGCTCTGTTGGTTTGAAGGACGGATACATGTCTTTGCCATCCAAGGCTTTTCATGGCCTATGGATACGGTGGTTTTCTTGACAATAAAATAAGAGGGGGGAAGGGAACATGGAAAAAGAATCGTATACACCGGGTCTGTGCGCCGAAGATCTGGCGCACTATCGGGATCTGGCTGTCCAGTATGCCCGAAAATCTTTGCTTCCGATCTTCGATGGAGAATTTTCCGATGGCAATTTATCGCTTTTGCCGGAAAAATTGAAAGCCGCATTTGAAGCGGGAATTGCTGCCACGCCTGATCCGTCCCTGCCCGGCCATGAATACGGCATATGGGGCAAAGCGGTTGACGCACAGGGATTCGTACCGTCCATTGTGCTTTTGTCAACAATCGCTCAAACCTGCGGAGGTGTGGCCATGTGTCTTCATGCGCAGGGCGTTGCGTCGAACGTGCTCGCGTCCGCATCCGGAAGATTGCCCTTTGCCCCCCGTACGGTTGGTCTTGCCCTGCAGGAAGGGTTCTGTCCCCCATTCTGGGGAACCATTCACTCGCCGGACATCGACGCGCCGGCGCGCATCACTACAGTGGCGGAAAAAAGACATGACCAGTACATCATCAATGGGACCAAATCTTTTGTTTATTCGATGAATGACGTTGACGCGTACGTCGTCTTTGCCCTCAGCGGCGATGAGTGGGGATGTTTTCTTGTCAATTCGCGCGCCCAAGGGATTGAAAAGAAAGACGTGGGCGTGCGCACCGGCCTGCGGGCCTGTCTTGTCGAGCATGTGACATTCAACAATGTGGAGGTGCCTCTTGAAGCGCGGATCGATGAGAACGGCGCCCGAGATCTGGTGATCCGGGCGCTGATTCTCAATTGGGTGGGGATGTCGGCCATCGCCGTAGGCATTGCGCATGGCGCCGTTGCGGCGGCCAGGAAATATGCGTCCGAGCGTTATCAAGGCGGCAAGCAAATAGAAGAACTCCCCGCCATCAAGATGTTGATTGCCGGCGCGGAAGCTTTTGCGGCGACGGCGGAGAAAATGGCGCTTTCGCTTTCCGATGACGATTTGTATTCCTTAAAGAAGCTCAAGGAAAGCGCCGCGGCCAAATCGACGGTCATGGATTTATGCGCGCGGGCGGTAACCGACTGTCTGCAAAGTTTCGGAGGTTACGGCTATATGGAGGATTACGGCATGGAAAAGAGGCTTCGGGATGTGTCGGTGTTGAAATCCGCGTCCGGTTCCACAACCTACCTTAAACAATTAATTTTTGACTTGGAAAAGGAGGCCGCGAAATGAATCAGTCTCTTGAAGAAAGAATCGAACAATTGAAACCGAAAAATGCAGCAAAAAAAATGAACCTGTTTGGCCGGATGCTTGTGGATAACCGCGAGATGAGCCTGTGGGAGCACGACACCAAGACGCTGTCGTGGGGTGTGCGCCGTTGGCGCCGCAAGGCACTGAAGTTTGCCCGTGAACATATTCGTCCGCTGGCGCCCAAGGCGGATCTGGATCCGCATGGCTATGATCCGAGGCCGTTATTGTCGGCGGCGGCGCGCAACGGATTTCAAACGCTCCTGCTGGTTCCGCCTCTGGGCACCGCGAGCATTCTCCCCTTTTTCCGAAGCACGGTGCTGCAGGTGGCGGTTGTGGGCGAAGAGTTCGCGACGGAATGCGGCGGTCTGGCGCTGCTTCTTCTGGCGCACAATTTGGGCATGGCTCCGCTGCTTCTCTCGGGAAGCCTCAGAACCATCATTGGTCAGATGATTCCTTTTTATCTGAAATCCTACATTCTGGGCAGACCGGATTGCATGGCCTTCGCGATTACCGAGCCGGGCGCAGGATCCGATGTCGAGGAAACGGAAGGCGGCGCGCAAGCCAAACTGGTCACTACCGCGAAATATGTGCCGGAAAAGAAGGGCTATATTCTCAACGGCCGGAAATGTTTCATTTCGGACGGCGGCATTGCCAGTCAGGTGACGGTTTACGCGAAGCTCGAAAATGAAGGTATCGAATCGTGGACGTGTTTCCTGGTGAAAAAGGGCACGCCGGGATTTGAAGTGGGAAGACTGGAGCGCAAAATGGGACAACGCGCCGCGGACGCCGCGGAGCTGATTTTTGACAATGTTTTCGTGCCGGAAAAAAATATAGTCGGCAGACTGCGTTCGGGCTGGGCCAATAACCGCAACGTGCTGAATTATTCGCGTCCGGTGGTTGGAGCAATGGCGCTGGGGCACGGCCGCGGCGCTTTTGAACGCTGTCTGGAGTTCTGCAGAAAAACCTATCTGGGACCCAGGCGTTTGATTGAATATCAGGACGTCCAGCTGGAACTGGCGGATATGGCCATCAGCCTGTGGGCGGCGCGTTCCATGATCTGGCACAGCTGCAAGCAATTCCGGGGTTATCAGTCGGGGTCGGCCGCGGCCAAGGTTTTTGCCTCCGATACCGCCTACAAGGTCTGCAATCAGGCGATGGAGCTCATGGGTGATCACGGCTATCTGCACGCGAACGGTGTTGAGCGGGCGTGGCGCGACTCCCGGCTCACCCAAATCTACGAAGGCACGAACCAGATCAACCGGCTGGCGCTCATCGAGCATCACTTGAGCACGGATTTTTCCTAAAGAAGTTTGGGCCGCGCATCAGCACGACGGGGGATAAAAAATTTATCATCTTTAAAGAAGGGGAGGACGTTTATGGGCAAGAAAATCATTGCGGGAATCATTCTGGCCGTCGCGATTTTTCATCTGGCCTGGTATGCGGGAAGCCGTCTGTATCAGAACCGGAAGCTTCCCGACGCTCAGACGATCCGGCAGTACCAGGACAACATCATGAAGCAAATGAAGATGAACGTTGACCGGTCGGTCATGGAAGAAACCTACATCACCGCCAACGGAAACAGATTGCATCTGATCGTCGCCGCCGTCGGCAAAAACGCGCCGACGGTGGTTTTCATTCCCGGCACGACGGCCTACGCCGAAGTTTACGCGCAATTCGGCTACGACATGTACAAACAGGGGTTCAACGTCATCGGATTCGACCCGTGCGGTCACGGCCTGAGCGGCGGTCCGCGGGGCAATTACACCATCAACGAGCTGGTGGACGATGCGCTGGCCGTGGTGAAATACGCCCGCGAAAGATTCGGCGGCAAGGTTGCTCTGGCGGGCAGCAGTCAGGGCGGCATCGTTGCCTTTTACGCCGCGGCGAAGGACGATTCGCCGGACGCCGTGGTCTGCCACAACATCGCCGATCTCAATGGAAAAGACAATCTGGTGCTCTCGCGAATCAGACCGCCGAGAATTCTGGTGCCCCTCTGCGCGGTCTTCATGAATCTCTACGGTAATTACTCCTTTCCGATTTCCCTCTACCTGGATCTGTCGAAGGAAAGGTTTCCCGATGGAACCGACGCGGCCACCCTGATCAAGCGCGATCCGCTGGCCGTTTCGTGGCTGACGTTTCGGGCGCTGAATTCGTTGATGCGCACGGATCTGGCCAAGCCCGTGGAAAACATCAGGGTGCCGGTGATGCTCATTCACGCGGGCAAGGACAATATTTTCCCGCGGGCCTACGTGGAAGGCCTTTACAACCGGCTGACCTGCAGGAAAAAGTATCTTCTGTTGGAAAACGCCCAGCATCTGGTGATGACCAACAATGTGCCTGAAATTGTGCCGCCGACGGCGGCCTGGCTCAGGGAAGTCATGCGTTAAAAAAGGGTGAACCGAAGCGATGAGGCAGATAAACGCTCATTTCACGCATTCAGGGAGTCGCGCGTGAGGAAAAGCATTTTTATAACCGGCGCGGCGGCCGGCATCGGCAGGGCGACCGCCCTGCTTTTCGCCGACCGGGGGTGGTTTGTCGGAATCGCCGACAAGGACGCCGCAGGTCTCGAGAATCTGAAAAAAAGCGCGGAACATAAAATCGGCTATGCGGCCGTTCTGGATGTTGCGGATGCGGCAAAAGTTTCATCGGCATTGAAGGAATTTTTCGATGCCGCGGGGAAGAGGCTGGATGTTTTGTTCAACAACGCTGGCATTTTCCGCATCGGTCCGTTTGAGGAAATTCCCCTTCGGGATCACCACGCCATTTTGCAAATCAACGCGGGCGGTGTGCTCAACTGCACCTACGGGGCCTTTCCCTATCTGAAGAGCACGTCGGGAGCGCGGGTCATCAATATGGCGTCCGTCGCTTCCATCATCGGCGCTCCGACGGAGGCCACGTATGCCGCGTCGAAATTCTGGGTCAGGGGATTCACCGAGGCGCTGCATGTGGAATGGAAAAGACACGGCATTTATGTCTGCGACGTTATGCCCTGCTTCGTCAACACGCCGATGGTTCGGCAAAATCCCGGTAAATTCGTTGACAGCGTCGGCGTTTACATTACCGCGGAGAAGGTGGCGGCCACGGTGTGGAGGGCCGCGCGGCGCCGACGTCTCCACTGGGTGATTGACCGACCCCACAACAGGTTTTATTACCGGATCAGGAATTGGGTTCCCTATCCGCTGGAGAAGTTTGTCCTGCGAAAGATGGCGGGGTTATGATGAAGCAAAAGCCGGAGGAAAAGCGCATGGCCCCCGAACGTTTTACGGGCAAGAACCTGAAGGATGTCCGGTATGAGGATTTGATGAAACTCAACCGGAAACAGCTCATGGCGTTGTTTGCCGGGCTCGACGCGCCTTCCATGTCGGAAATGAGGGGCGAATACCGCGCGGCACTGCTGGACAGCGGCCATATCATCAACAGGTTTCTGGCCAGGATGTACTTGCATTTCACCTGGGGAGACTGGCAGCACAAGGCCTTCGAGCCCCTGGGAGAGACGCGCGGGCACGGTTACAATACGTTCATCACGACCCAGTCGAAACTTTATGAAAATTTTTTCCTGGCGTTTTTGATGAAGCTGGCCAACATCGTGATTTCACTTTTTCGGCTGAACAATCCTCAAAGAATGGCGAGAATCATGCTCAACAAGACCTCCATGGTTTCTTCGGTTTTCGACGGCCGGCTGTCCTTCCAGCTGAGTTACCGCGATTACAACACCTTTTTCACCAGCACGATGACCGATGAGGTGCGCAAAGTCAACGACCGCCTCTTCCTCGGCATCGGGAGGCTGACCATCACGTTGGGCAGATTCAATCCGATGCCCTTCGTGCTTATCGGTCCGCCGGATCCGTGGGTCGGTCCCGACATTCCCTACCCGCGCGAATGATTGAAGGGGAGGAGCATCCAAAAAAACAAATGACCATGAAAATGGATTGATATTGCAGGAGGTTTCAATGAGAGACGTTTACATCATTGGCGTCGGCATGACGCCGTTCGGAAAGCACATGGACAAAAACATGAAGACCCTGGCCGCCGAGGCGGTCAACGCCGCCCTGCAGCACGCGGGCCTGACCAAGGAGGCCATTCAGACCGCGGTGGTGGGCAACGCCTACCAGGGGATTGTGACCGGGCAGGAATCCATCCGCGGACAGGTGGTGCTCAGGGCGATGGGCATCGGGGATATTCCCGTCACCAACGTGGAGAACGCCTGCTGTTCCTCCGCCACCGCCCTTCAGGTGGCGTGGATGGATATCGCGCTGGGCCTGCATGACGTCGGCCTGGTGTTGGGCATGGAGAAAATGTACATGGAGGACCGGGAAAAAAGACTCAAGCTGTATTCATCTTCGGCGGATGTCGAGGTCGTGGAGATGTTCGTCAAGGCGATGAAAGAAGACGCCGAGCGCAGGCGCAGGGAGGCGGAAAAGAACGCGGCGGCCGGCGGCGAGAAAAAAAAGGAAAAAGTCGAGGGCAGCGCGTTTATGGAAATCTACGCGACGGCGGCGCGGATTCACATGGAACAGTACGGCATCACCCAGCGCCAGCTGGCGGTGATCAGCGCGAAGAATCACACCAACAGCGTGCATAATCCCTACGCGCAGTACCGCTCCGCCTTTACCGTCGATGAAATTCTGGCCGCGCCGCTGGTGGCGTATCCGCTGACCCGGCCGATGTGCTCGCCGGTGGGGGACGGCGCGGCGGCGCTGATTATCTGCTCCAAAGATTACGTGAAGAAAATCGGCGCGACCAAACCGGTGAAAATTCTGGCGACGGTGCTCGGCGGAGGCATGGACCGGGATTTCTTCGCGCCGGATCTGGGCGAACGCCTGGCGAAGGTTGCCTATGAAAAGGCGGGCGTGGGGCCGGAAGACATCGACGTGGCGGAGGTTCATGACGCGACTGCGTTCGGCGAATTGCGCGCCTGCGAGGACATGGGATTTTGTCCCAAGGGCGAGGGGGGCATTTTTGCCGAGCAGGGCCACACGGCCATCGGCGGAAAAATTCCCGTCAATCCTTCCGGAGGCCTGGAGTCCAAGGGGCATCCCGTGGGAGCGACCGGCGCGGGCCAGATCGCGGAGCTCGTCTGGCAGCTCCGCGGCGAAGCGGGCAAGCGCCAGGTGGAGGGCGCGCGCATCGCGTTGGCGGAAAACGGCGGGGGCAACATCGGCGTGGAGGAAGCGGCCATGGTCATTACGATTCTTCAGGCGGATTTCTAAAATTTCCCCGGCATTCAAACGGGAAAAAGATTTTAAAGATTGACGGAGTTCGAAGATGTCCAGAGAATTGAAAAAGTTCCCCTTGTTTAAATCAGTATGGCTTCGGGTGAAGGATCCGGACAAGACGGCGCTGATTTTTGTCAATGATGACGGAAGCGACGAGCGCATTACTTATGCCGGAATTTTCGAAAACACCCATAAAATATCGCGGGCCCTTCTCAAGGCCGGCGTGGGTCGCGGCGATACGTTCGCGCTGGTGATGCGCAATCACCCGGAATTTCTCTACAGCCTTGCCGCTGCGCTGTCCCTCGGGGCGATTGTCGTGCCCATCGATCCCCGCTCCAGGGGAGCGAAGCTGGCTTTCCAGATCAATAACACAAAATGCAAAGGCCTCATCATTTCCGATGAGTTTCTCGACAGCATCCGGGAGATTGAAAAGGAAATCAGCGGCGTTCCGGTGATCGGCGTGACGTATAAACGCCATCACGGAATTCCCGTCCATCCCGCTTATCCTGTGCTGAATGAGATTTTGGAGAAAGAAAGCGGCACGCCGCCCGATCAGGCCCTGCCGCTGGATTTGAAGCGGCCGGTGCAGATTATCCACACGTCGGGCACCACCGGCGATCCCAAAGGCGTCATCCTGCGAGCGCAGCGCTTGAGAGATTCCGCCATCCTGGGATGGCTGATCTATAAATACAAAAATGACGACATCCTTTACAACGGGTTGTCCCTGACGCACGGAAACTGTCAATCGGTCACGCTGTTTCCGGCGCTGTCCAAGGGGATTCCCGCGGTTATCGGCGAGAAATTTACCAAGAGCCGGATCTGGGATATCTGCCGCAAATACGGCTGCACCTCTTTTTCTTCCCTGGGCGGGATGATGGCCGGAATCTACAACGAACCGCCCAAGCCCAATGATGCGGACAATCCGGTCCGCATCGTGGTGAGCGCCGGAACGCCGGCCGCCATCTGGGAGGATTTTGAAAAACGATTCAACGTGAAAATTCACGAGTGGTACGCCGCGGTCGAAGGGGGGCTGGCGCACAATCCGCCGGGCAAGGGGCCGGTGGGTTCCTTCGGCAAACCGAATTTCTTCATGTACCGGATGAGGATTGTGGATGAAAACGACCGGGAAGTCGGTCCCTACGTCAAAGGAGAACTGGTCAGCAAGATGACGTTTCGTCCGACGCGGGTTGACTACTTCGGGAAGAAGAAGGAATCCGACGAGAAAACGAAGGGCGGGTGGCTGCGCAGCGGCGATATTTGCCACCGCGATGAGAAGGGATTTTTCTATTTCGATTTCCGCAAGGGCGGCGGCCTGCGCCGCCAGGGCGATTTCATTCAACCCGATTACGTGGAAAAAATCATCGGGGAGCACGAAAGCGTTTCCGAAGTCTGCGTCTACGGTGTTCCGGCGGCGTCCGGAGCGCCCGGCGAAAGCGATATTGTCGCGGCGGTAACGCCTTTTGCCGGCAAAAAAATAGACGTAGAGGGCCTAATCCGTCTTTGCCTGCAGAAGCTCGAGCGCAACTCCGTTCCCTCGTATTTCCAGATTGTGGATGAAATTCCCAAAACCATCACGGAAAAGGCTCTGGACCGGGTCCTGAAAGAACAGTTCAGGCCCGACGCGCCCAATGTCGTTGATGTTCAGAAAAGCATGGCCCAATAACCTTTTTACAGAAAGGAGGAAGTATGTCCAGCCCTGAAGAAGTTTCCCCGCTTGGCATTTACAAGGAAGGCATGCCGTGGAATCCCGTGGAAAAGGTCATCATGGAGCGCCGGAGCGTGCGGCGTTTCAAAAAAGAGCCGCTGCCGGATAATCTCATCCGAAGAATTCTGGAGGCGGCGCGGTTTGCCCCCTCGACGGGCAACGGCCAGCCCTGGAAATTCATCGTGGTCAAAAACCCGGAAATCATCGCGGAGATGGAACGGGACGCGGCGCGAATCACCAAGTTCTTCATGTTTTTCTACGGCTACACGATGTTCAAGGGACTGCGCCGCATCCTCTCCAAATGGATGGCCAACTTCAGCGTCATGCGCCTCTACAGCAACGAGTTCTGCGCGCCGCCTTTTTTCGCCATGACCCAGGCCGCCGAGGACCAGACGGTTTATTTTCAAGGCGCTCCCGTCGTCATCATTATCCTTCAGGATAAAAGAGGCGTCTCCAACCCCAGCATTGACGTGGGGATCGCCGGGGAACACATCGTGCTGGCGGCGCACAGCCTGGGCGTGGGAACCTGCTGGCTGGGCTTCGCGCGGCTTCTGACGTATTATCCCAAATGGCGGAAAAAATTCGGCCTCGGCAAATATCCCTACCGCTTCGGCAATTGCATTTGTCTGGGGTATCCGGCCTACAAGGCCGACAAAGAGGTGCCCCGGGAAGTCCAGATCGTCGAATGGCACGAAGGCGGCATGAAAGACGCGCCAAGATACGAAAGGCAGGGTGAGTGACATGAAAAATTTTACCTTATATGAAAAATACAAAATCCCCACGTATGACCATCCCGACCAGATTCAGTCGGCGGAGATTGTTTTCGATTATGAAAAATGCAACCAGTGCGGCCTGTGCATAACGGCGTGCGCCTGGGGCGCGATTGTGACGGATTCCTGCAACCGCGCGGCGATCGTCACCGGCAAATTCAAGGGAAAGACCGGCCTGCCGCGGGTGAGAAAAACCGCCAATGATCGGGTCAAAATCTGCATGGGCTGCCTGACCTGCATGGCCGCCTGCCCCCAGGGCGCCATTTCCGTGAAGCGGAGTTTCCGCCCGGGATACCGGCTGACGAAAATCTGTCAGGCGCCGGAGATGACGTATCCGAAACGCTATTAAAAAGACGGCTTGAAAAAAACGGGGCGGTGTGGCAGAAGAAAAAACCATAAATGAAAAAAATAAAATCCGACTTCATCAGTAATGGCGTCCGTTGCGACGGCGACCTGTATCTGCCCGAAGGCGCGCTCAAGCCGCCCGTCGTGATCATGGCTCACGGCTTGACGGCGGTCAAGGCGTTTGGGCTTCCCGCCTTTGCCGAACGCTTTGTGCAAAGAGGCATGGCCGCCTTTCTTTTCGACTACCGCACCTTCGGCGAAAGCGACGGGGAGCCCAGAGGTCTGGTCAATCCGTTTCATCATGTTCAGGACTGGCTGGCGGCGATCGAGCATGTGCGCCGTCTGCCCGACGTGGACGGCACCCGAATCGCCCTGTGGGGGACATCCTTTTCCGGCGGGCACGTCATCATCGCCGCGGCGAAAGCCCCCGGCATTGCCGCCGTGGTGTCGCAGGTTCCCTTTGTCAGCGGATTTTCGTCCATTCGACTCAAACCTCTATCGGAAATTATTCAAGCAACCATCTACGGCATGTTGGATTATGTCAAAACCGCGCTGTTTTTGCCGCCGCATTATTCCCCCGGCGTCGCGCACCCCGGAACCTTTGCCGCCATGAATACCGAGGAGAGCTATCCCGGTTTTCGCTCCATCATCCCCGAGGGCTGGCCATGGGAAAACAAGATGACCTCCCGCGCGTTCATCCTGCTGGCGTTTTATTATCCCATCTTCTACGCGAAGAGGGTCAGCGCTCCCGTTTTGCTGATCGGGGGACAAAAGGACTCCCTGGTGCCTTTTGCCGCGGTGCGGAAAACGGCGCGGAGACTGCCCCGCTGCGAGTTTGTCGTCTTTGACTGCAATCACTTCGAGCCATATACCGGCGAGCGTTTTGAAGAGTCGGTTAAAATTCAGGCCGATTTTCTGGAAAGAAATCTTTCGCGGAAAAACGCCGTGTCGTGAGGCGTTTTGAAGAACTTTTCATAAGGAGAGAAACGAATGACGAAAAACGCGGTGATTACCGGGGCGGCATCGGGATTCGGGCGGGCGCTGGCGCTGACGCTGGCGAAACGGGGAAACTGGCGGATTCTCGTGGCGGATGTCAACCGTGCCGGCATGGAGGAGACTCTGGCGCTGATTCGCCAGGCCGGCGGAGACGGCGAAATTTACGAATGTGATGTTTCCAAACCGGAAAACGTTCAGGCGATGGCGGATTATGCCTGCTCCGCGTGGAAGAAGGTGGATTTGCTCATCAACAATGCCGGCGTGGTCTCCTGCGGCTTTACCGGCAAGATTCCCCTGGAGGACTGGCACTGGTGCGTGGACATCAATTTCTGGGGCATGCTCTACGGCTGCCACAGTTTCATCCCCAAAATGAAGGCGCAGGGCGGCGGGCACATCATCAACGTGGCTTCCAGCGCCGGCCTGTTTTCCCTGATGGAGATGGGACCTTACAACGTGACGAAGGCCGCCGTCATTTCGCTTTCTGAAACCATAAGGCAGGAACTGGCCGCCGACAACATCGGCGTGACGGTTTGCTGTCCGATGTTTTTCAACACGCATCTCCTGGACCACATGCGCTACCAGGATCCCTTCCAGACCGAATTCGCGCACTCCGCCTTTGAACACGGCCGTTTGACCGCCGAAGAAGTGGCGGAAAGAACCATCAGGGCCTATGAAAAAAACAGGCTCTACGTCATTCCGCAGTTCACCGGGAAACTCTACTGGGTCTTGAAGCGCTTCTCGCCCTCGCTTTTCTACGGGGCCATCTCCCTGGCAGTAAAAAAAGGCTACGGTGAAAAACTGGGTCTCTTTTTAACGCGGATCGGAATGATGTGACTTGAAAAATCCAATTCTTATTTCTTGACATTAGATTATTTTAGTTCAAGATGAGGGCGCATTCAACCAGGGGCGATATTGATGGAATCCTTTGCGGAAGGAAAACTCTATGCCATCCGCTACGAAGAGCGGTCCGGATATCTTTACGCCTACGTTCAGGGGCGGGAAGACAGCATGGAGGTCTCGATGGCCTATTGGGCGGAAATCATCTCCTGCTGCCGCGGGAAAAACATTTCCAAACTTCTCGTGGAGGAGGATTTCGAAACCGATAACACCCTGTTCGATACGTACGAGCTGATCATCTCCGGGGCGGAACTGAAAATCCACGACATCAAAATCGCCTTCGTTGACCGTCATCCTGATCAGACGAAAACAAATTTGTTCGGCGAAAACGTCGCCCATAACGTCGGTCTGTGGGGAAAGTGTTTTTCAAACGTCAAGGAAGCCGAAGAGTGGCTTCTGTCCTGATATTTTCATGATCATCCCCTTCCGGCACGGACAGAATCGCGGTCTTCTCCCCGACGGGCAAAACACGCAGGGCGAAATGCTTCTGATATCTGCCTGCCGCGGCGTAAAATTCTTTCAGACGAGTGCCGGGCAGATTTTTTAGTTTCTTTTTCAGCGGCAGAAAGAAATTGTCGAAATGAATCGGGATGACCAGTCTTGCGCCCAGCTCAAGCGGCACATTTTTCAGATAGGCGTGGGTGTCACCCCGACCAGTGATGCCCAGCAGGACGATGTCCGCTTTCTTGCCTTCGTACATTCCCGGAATAAAGCCGGCGCTGCCGTGATGGACGATGGTGCCGCAGGGGTGTGACAGGTGAATGGCATAAACCTGTCCCAGTTTGTAATCCCCTGCCGGACGCGGGCCTGTCAGCGGCTTGTCAATCCGTCCCGGGTACGGCACCCGGGATAAAAAAGCCGGTCCGTGGCGGCTCTCGATGAAAACCAGCCGAAAACTGCCCACCGCCATCTCGCGGCCGGGAACGGCCGCGACAAGACGCTCTTCGGGAAGGGAGGCTCCCCGGCCGACATTCAGGGCGCTTTCCGAACCCATCAATACGGCACCCGTCTCCTTTGCGAAAAAGGGGGCGTCCAGGCAATGGTCAAAGTGGGAATGGCTGATGCAGACGGCGCGGATGTTTTTTCCGAAAAAATCGGTCCATTTGCGGATGGCTTGCCTGTCCGGTTTCAGGGGGATTCCCATGGCGACTTTGAAAAATCCGCAGCGGCTGACGTAGGGATCAATCAGAATGCTTGTTTCTTCATCCGACAGCAGAATGCCGGCGGTGCCCAGCCAGATCACATGAATCGCGTTAGCTTTTGCAGTCATTTTTCACCGGACGAATTCCTCGATATTTTGTTGACAGACGGTCATTCTTTTTCATATATCATGCACTGCGGGATATGGTATCTTTATTTTCCCGGGAGGGAGACTTATGACGGGTGCGATCATGGCGAAAATTCATGACCACCTCCGCCATGAAAATGTTTTCATGGGTGCGGCGTCGGCGGAGGCGCTCAATGCCGCCGCGCCGAAAGGCTTCCGTCCCGAAGATCTCCTGCCGGGCGCCAAAACCGTTCTGGTCTTTGCCCGTCCCCTGCCGCAGGCTGTTTTTCAGGTTCCCGGAGAGCTCAGCGCCTTTTATCAGAGAGCCGCATACACTCTCTATCTCATCACGGATAAACTGGCCAACGATTTGTGCCTGCTCCTCCAGCAGGCGGGATATCGGTCGCTCCCCGTTCCGTCCTACAGCCCGCTGAGGTTTTTCGAGGGCGAGCCGCGCGGCATCATCAGCCTCAAGCACGCCGCCGTTTACGCGGGGCTGGGCGCCATGGGAAAAAACACGCTGCTGATTCATCCCGAACACGGCAACATCATGCGCCTGGGCGCGCTGATGACTGAAATGGAATGGCCCCAATACGCGGCCGTTGCCGAAAAAAGCCCCTGTCCGGAGCACTGCCGGCTTTGCGAAAAGGCCTGCCCGGTCGGCGCTATTCGGGACGGCAAGATTGACAAAATGAAATGCCTGGGCACTTCCCTCAAACACATTTTTTTGCCGCCCCGATTCGCGCTGCCCCTGATGAAGCGCCTGGTTGCGGGCAACAGGCGTCTGACGAAATTCATGGAACTGACATCCCTGAATTTTTTTGAAACCTACGGCATCGACTGCTTCGCCTGCCTGACGGCCTGCATCCACTTTCCCGCGAACAAGCCAAAGAAAATCAAGGGCGCGTAACGCTTGCCCGGATGATGCCTTTGGCTTTTTTGATCATTTGCAAAGAAAATTTCTGTGTTTGGAAATTAATGCGGGCTTAAATCATGCATCCGGCGGCTCAGCAGTCGCCTGCCGGCGCCGCGGCAGCCCCGGATTGGAACCAATAACATCACGAGGAGGTGCGGACATGAGAAGGTTGCAGATGGGCAGGGCGTTTACTTTGGTCGAATCCGGTCCCGTCGTTCTGGTGACGACGCATGACGGAACAAAAAACAACATCATGACAATCTCGTGGACGATGGTGGTGGACTTTACGCCCGTTGTGGCCATGACCACGGGACCCTGGAATTATTCCTTTGCCGCTCTTCGTAAAACGGGGGAGTGCGTCATGTCGATTCCCACGGTGGACCTGCTTGATAAGGTCGTCGGCGTGGGAACCTGTTCCGGAGCGGATACGGACAAATTTGAAAAATTCAGGTTGACTCCTGTCAAGGCAAAATATGTCAAGGCGCCTCTGATCAAGGAATGCCTGGCGAACATCGAATGCAAGGTGATCGACATCGTCCATAAGCACAATATCGTCGTTCTCGAAGGCGTTGCGGCGTACGTTGATCCTTTACGAAAAGAGAAACGAACGCTTCACGCCGTCGGCGACGGAACCTTCATTGTGGACGGACGCAGGCTGGACCGCAGGGACATGATGCGCTCAAAGCTTCCGGCCGGCCTGTGACCTTGTGACCTCTCTTCATCGGAGAGGGGTGTCGCCGTCTTATGGCCGGAAACGCTGCTGGTCGTTTGAATCAATCGCTGTGTCCCTGCTGAATTTCAGCGTTTTGGCTTGCCGGATAAAAATTGCGCAAAGCGGTTGCTTCTTTGGAATCAATCCAGGATTTCATTGACATGGCGGCCGGTTCTTTTTATACTCGGTCGCGGTTGCAAGCACGCGTTTTTGTCAATGGGCGCCCTCGGCATATCGGGTTTGACATGGGGATTGCGACGGCGCCTGAAATTGCGTGTCGGGCGTTTAATGATTCAGGGTATTGAAGGAGTTGTATGGGGCTTGCCGGAGATATTGTTGTCATCGTGATGGCTGCGCTGGTGGGAGGCGTGATCGCCCAGGCCCTCAAACAGCCCTTGATTCTCGGTTACATTCTGGCCGGGGTCGTGGTCGGCCCGTACACCGGCGGCATTACGGTTTCGGATGCTCACAATATTGAGAAATTGGCGGAAATCGGCATCGCTCTTTTGCTTTTCGCGCTGGGGTTGGAGTTTTCCTTTCGCGAATTGAAGCCGGTGCGGGCGATCGCCCTTTTCGGAACGCCCGTTCAGATTCTTTTGACGATTCTTTACGGCTTCGGCATCGGCCGCCTGATGGGCTGGAACTGGACGTCGGCGGTCTGGTTCGGCGCGCTCATTTCACTCTCCAGCACGATGGTGATCGTCAAGACGCTGGAAAAGCAGGGCTTGATGGGAACGCTCTCCAGCCGCGTGATGATCGGCGTTTTGATTATTCAGGATCTGGCCGTCGTGCCGATGCTGATTATTCTGCCGCAATTGAAAAATATTGAAGCGGGCATTTCCGTCCTGTTTGTCGCCGCGATCAAGGCGGCTGTTTTCCTTCTGGTCATGATTCTGGTCGGAAACAAGCTCATCCCCGCCGTGATGAGGCGGATCGCCGGCTGGAATTCGCGCGAGCTGTTTCTCATCGCGACGACCGCCATCGGCCTCGGCATCGGCTACGGCACTTATGTCTTCGGCCTTTCTTTTGCCTTCGGCGCTTTTGTGGCGGGCATGCTGCTGAGCGAATCCGATTACAGTTATCAGGCCTTAAGCGATATCATTCCCCTGCGCGATGTGTTCAGTCTTTTGTTCTTCACGTCCATCGGGATGCTGCTGGATGTCCGTTTTCTGCTGGCCAACTGGAAAGTCATCCTGCTTCTGGTGACGCTGGTCATGCTGGGCAAGGCTTTGATTTTCGCCCTGCTCAGCAGAACGTTCGGATACCGCAACGTCATTCCGCTGGCGATGGGCCTGGGCCTTTCGCAGGTGGGTGAATTTTCGTTCATCCTGGGCCGGGTGGGCGTCAGCACCCAGTCCATTACGGCGGAGTTCTTTTCGCTGGCGCTGACCATGACCATCATCACGATGCTGCTGACGCCTTTTCTGTCCGCCCTGACGGCGCCGCTTTACGCCTGGGCGCGCCGCTGGATCAAGCCGCTGAAGCTGGAGCCTCTTCATTTTCCCCGGAGCGGACTGGCCGATCACATTGTCATCGCCGGCGGCGGCCGCGTGGGAATGTCCGTGGCCAATGTTCTGCGGAGAATGGACCTGCCCTTCGTGGTGCTGGAATACAACTCCCACCGCATCGAAGAAATCAAAGGATGCGGCTTTCCGATTATTTTCGGCGACGCGGGACGCCGGATCATTCTGGAGGCGGCGGACCTGAAAAAGGCGAAGCTTCTGCTGATCACGACGCCGGTCGCCGTGGTCGCCTTGAGCATTATTGACCATGCCCAGAGGATTCATCCGAAAATTCCCATCATCGCCCGCGCGGAAGGCGTGGAGCAGATGCGGGCCCTGTACGCCCGGGGCGTCACTTACGTGGTGCAGCCGGAATTTGAAGCGAGCATCGAGATGATCACTCAGACGTTGCTCAGCCTGGGCGTTTCCTCCGAGCAGTTGAAGACCCTGACGGATGGCGCCCGTCAGGAACTGAACAAAGCGTTGTGCGTGTGATGTCACCGCATGGATTTTTCGTGAAAGGAGCCGGTGGTTGATGAACCTCAAGAAACTTATTCAAAACTATTTGGGCTTTGTGAACTTCAGTTCCATGATCAAACTGGCGATGCATGGGCTTTGGTTTCGGCGCAAGCGCGTCTTCTTCATCTTTGAAGGACGCGAATACACCTACGCGGAGGCGTATAAGCAGTCGCTTCGCTACGCGCATTTCTTTTTGAGCGTCAGGAAAAAACTTGTGGACGAAGGGCGGTTGGACAAAAACCAGCGGCTGTCCTTCGGCGTTTACATGGACAACAATCCCGAATATCTTTTCGCCTCGTTCGGAGCGGGCCTGAGCAATTCCGTTTTGTTTGCCATCAATTCCGGTTTCCGGGGCGAGACGCTGGCCCGGGTCATGGACCAGGCCGGGATCGCCTTTCTCATCATCAACGACAGCACGCTGGAGGAAGTCCGCTCCGTCATTTCCGGGGTCCGGGTCATCGGCCGGGAGGATGTGTACTTCGTCGGCGATGAAAAAGCCTGCGCCGATTCCGGATTCAAATCCCTGCGGGACGCGGTGGATCAGGCGCAGAAGATCGAGGTGTCGGCGCGCGACCGGGTGAAGGTGGACAATTTCAGCCCCGTCATTGTCATCTACACGTCCGGCACGTCCGGCCTGCCCAAGGGCGTTCCCTGCACGCACATCAAGCTGGTGGGGGCCGGTTTTGTCGTGCAGTTTGCCGTTCATCTGAACAAAAACGACCGCGGCTATATTTCCATGCCGCTGTTTCATTCCAACGCCTGGTACATCGGCATTCTGCCCCAGCTGATCGCGGGCGGGAGCTTTGTCCTGAGGCGGCGCTTCTCCGCCAGCGCTTTCGAAGAGGACATGCTCAACTACGGCGTGACTTTTCTGAACTATGTCGGACAGCCGCTGCACTACATCATCGACGCGCTGGAGCGCAAGTACGGCAGCGGCGAGGCCGTCGAGGCCGCGCTGGCGAAACACCCGCGCAACAAATTCCGCAAGGCGTACGGCAACGGCGCCACGGTGGCCGACCGCGTCAAGCTCAAGCGGTATCTGGGCATGGAACACATCTACGAAATTTACGGCTCCACCGAGGCCGTCATCACGACGGCCAACCTGCCCGGC
>DAOSZO010000011.1:0-42214 GCA_035382085.1 Smithella sp. | reverse complement strand
AGGAGGGCAGGGAATGCGAACCCGGCGTGGCGGACCAAAACGGCGCGCTGATCAATTACGACCGGGCCGTGGGGGAAATCTGCCGCAGGGTGGGCAAGAGCAATCTGCGCTTCGACGGCTACTATGGCAATCCCCAGGCGACCAGCCAGAAATTCCGCGACGGCTGGTATCATTCCGGCGACCTCGGACACATCCGCATCATCAACGGCAAGCGCTACCTGTTTTTCAACGGACGGACCGACGACTGGATCCGCAAGGACGGCGAGAATTTCTCGGCGGAAAACGTGCTGGAGTTCGCGCAGAAGATCCCGTGCGTGGACTGCGCCATCGCCTACGGCGCGCCCTGCGAGGTATCGGATGAAAAGGTGATGATCACGGTCCAGCTCAAGGAGGGCGTGGCGTTCGATCCCGACGAGGTGTACCGGTGGTTTGTCCGGCAGCAGAAGGAAGGCGGCATGGATCCCAAGTGGATGCCCGATTACATCCGGGTCATTGACAAATTTCACGTGACCGACACGCAGAAAATCATCGTGCGGCCGTTCAAAAAGGAAAACTTCAACCTGGAGGCGAACCCAAACATGAAAATCTACTTCCGGCAGCGCGGCGACCAGACCTACCGGTTGCTCACGCCGGAGGAGTTTGCTAAAATCAAAGAGGATTTCCGGGCCAGCGGCAGGGAGACGCTTTTGTACGGCGGGTGAAAAAAGAAAGGTGAGCTATCGAAATAAGCAAACAGCAAAAACGATTAACGGAGGTCAAAGGATGAGCAGAAAAATTTTATTCACGACGGCGTTTTTCATTTTTGTTTTTACCGTGCGCGCCTCGGCGGCTGAAATCATCAAGCTTCCCCCCGTGCAGCTAAACAGCGGAAAATCGCTGATGCAGTCGCTGCAGGAGAGAAAGTCCGAGCGATCTTATGCCGCCAAGAAGCTTCCCGCGAATGTTTTGTCCAATATGCTCTGGGCGGCCTGCGGCGTCAACCGGCCGGCGACGGGCAAGCGCACCGCGCCTTCGGCGATGAACCGTCAGAGCATTGACGTTTACGTGGCGCTGCCCGAGGGCGTGTATTTGTACGAGGCAAAAGCCCACGTTTTGAAACCCGTCGTCGCGCAGGATCTCCGCGAGCTTACCGGCAAACAGTCCTTCGCGGCGAGCGCACCGGTGACGCTCATTTACGTCGCCGATTTCAAGAAAATGGGCAACGTCCCCGAGGATGAAAAGGCGTTTTACGCGGCGACCGACACCGGCTTCATCAGCCAGAATGTTTATCTCTTCTGCGCGTCGGAAGGACTGGCGACCGTCGTGCGCGGCTCCCTGGATCGGGAAGCGCTGGCCAAGGCCATGAAGCTTGGCGAGCACCAGAAGATCACGCTGGTGCAGTCCGTGGGATATCCCAAGGACTGAGGATTGTCCGAATATCCGGCGGGCATTTCAAGCCGGGTGGATTCGGGCGCGGATAAGCTGATTTTCACGCCGCGGTTGGAAAAATGCCGGGTGGAAAAAATTTTTTCGCATATAAAATCACAGAACCATCTTGATCGCGGGGTGAGCCAGAAGTCCTTCATAAACGGCCCGGCGGTGGGTTTCGCTCTCGAGCACGACCTCCACGTTGAGACAAAGGTATTTGCCGGCGGCGCTGCGGCGCGAAAAAGAAACAGAACAGCTCTCACGCGGAAGAATTTCCCCGAGCGCTTTTTCCATTTCTCTCCGGTCTGAGCCGATGATTTTGTAGGTCCAGGCGCAGGGATACTCGAGATTGAGTTTTTTGTCTTTCATCGCTCTTTCCATCTTGCGTTTCCTGAAGGTTTTTTCCCTTATCCTCAAAAAAAATCAGGCGTCAAGCTTTTCTTCTTCGGGAGTGTCGTAAAAGCGGCTTGGCGAAGGTCTTGTCGCGGAGAAAATATGGCGGCCAGGGGCAAAGCCTGTGGATAGCTCAATCGGTGTTTGTCCACAGGCCTTGGCAACTGTTTGTTATAATTCAAAATCATTTTGCCAAAGACAAATTCTATTTGCTTGACAAAAAAAAGAGGCGGAGTTACCCTATAGATGAAAGAAGCGCTGTGCGGGATGGCTTAAGCGTTGGCAGGAAACATCCGCGGATGATAACCAAAGAAAGGGGATCGCCGATGAAGACGGACAAAAACATGTCGGAAAAATCCCGGACAGGACATCATCCTCATCCGGTCAAACGGCCGCTGGGACGCATTCTTCTGGACGGCGGATTTGTTCAGCTCAAGGTCCTGGATGCCGCGCTGGAAGATCAGATAAAAACCGAGAGGCTTTTGGGCGATGTTTTGGTGGATATGGGCATCATCAGCCGCCCCGAACTTGATGCCGTGCTCTGGGTGCAGCGCGACTTCTCCAACGTGCAGGACGCCATCCGCGCGGCGGCCGGCATTCGGCGGATGCTGGGCGAGCTCTTAATTTCCGCGCGGCTGATTACCCCCGAACAACTTGACGAGGCACTCGAGGAGCAGAAAAAAACCGGCGAAAAGCTGGGCGAGGTGCTGGTGCGCCGCGGTTACATCACCCGGCGGGATTTGGAGATTACCCTCTCTTTCCAGAACCAGATGGGCCGAGCCGACGCTCCGACCTGTCTGTCCCTGGGGCAGCTGCTGGTGTCCGCGGGTTACATCACCCATGAACAACTCAAGGACGCCCTTGATCGTCAGCGCTCCAACGGCAAGAAACTGGGCGAAGTGCTGGTCGAGGCCGGTCATTGCGAGAAATATCATGTTGAGCACGGCCTGCAGATCCAGTCGCGGCTGGTGGCCGCGGCGCTGATCGCGGCCCTGTCTCTGGCGCCGCTGAATGAGGCGGCCTCGTCGCAGACCTCCACGCAGGTGATGAGCACGCAGATTCAGGTCACGGCGAAAGTGCTGGCGCGCGCCAGCTTCCATGTCTTGAGACAGCCTTCGGAGATCGTGGTGACCGAGGCGGACATCCGGCGGGGGTATATGGACATCAACGCGGGCTCCTTGCTGGAGATCAAAAACAACAGCCGGGCGGGTGTCATGATGAGTTTTGAAGTCCGCGGGATGCCGTTTAAAGAAGTGCTGGTCAGCGGGATGGGCAGGGAAGTGGCCATCGGCCCCGGCGGCGGCATCATCACCCATCAGCTTATCGGCACGTCCATCGTGGCGCTCAACTACCGCTTTGTCTTTGACAAATCGTCGCAGGCCGGCACCTACGCCTGGCCTTTCTCGTTGAGCGTCAGCCCGGTGGAATAGTTATTCTTGTTTTGTTTTTGTTCTTTTTATTCCCATCCGCCAATTTTTTGGCAACATAAAAACGAAGATCTTATCTGCCGTAAATTTGAGCAAAGGATGACCGCTGTCAAACGATGAGAAGAAGAAATCCGGAGCCCTCTGCGGAGGGCGGAGCCGATATTGATTTGTCCGCGCTGGAGAGGCTGATCGTTGAGTTTTCCGCCGAATTCGGCAACCTGCCCGTTTCCGAGATTGATGGAAGAATCGAACGGGCCCTGCAGCAGATCGCCGCATGCCTCAATCTGGACCGCTGCGCTTTCTGGGAAATATCCGAAGACGGCCTTGACGTGATCTTAACTCACCAGTATGTCTCCGCGGGCCTGCCGAAGCTGCCCGATGTCGGAAGCTACAAATATTTTCCATGGATTTTAAAGCGGGCCATCAACGGCGATTCCGTCAGTTTCAGCCATGTTGAAGATTTGCCTGAAGAGGCGGAAAAAGACAAGGAATCCTTCCGGAAAGTCGGGACCAAATCCGCCATTTTAATTCCTTACTATGTTGCCGGAAATCCGGTCGCGGGAATGACGTTCGCGACCATGAAGCAAGAAATCGAGTTTCCCCGGGGGCTTGTGACGAGACTGAAATTGATCGGAGAGATTATCGCGGGCGCCCTGCACCGCAAGAAAATGGAGGAGAGGCATCAGAAGTTCATGAGGGAAGCGCAAATTTCGGGCGGGGATGACATGACGGGGACTTTGCCGCTGCGGCCCGAAACCCAGAACGAATTCAGGTTCGAGGGAATCATCGGAAACTCTCCGGCGATGCAGGTGGTTTATGTCCGGATGGAGCAGGTCGCGCCGACGGATTCCGTGGTGCTGATCACGGGAGAAACAGGAACGGGCAAGGGCGTGATCGCCCGCGCCATTCACGACTTGAGCCGCCGGGCGGACAAGCGGATTGTCATGGTGAACTGCGCGGCGCTGACGCCGAATCTCATTGAAAGCGAGCTGTTCGGGCGGGAAAAGGGCGCCTATACCGGTTCCACGGAAAAGCAGATCGGGCGTTTCGAGCTGGCCGATCAGGGGACGCTGATTCTCGACGAAATCACGGAATTGCCGATGGATTTGCAGGCCAAGCTCCTGCGGGCGATTCAGGACGGGGAATTTGAAAGGCTCGGCTCCCCGAAAACCATCAGGGTGGATGTCCGCATCATCGCGCTCACCAGCAGAAACCTCAAGGAAGAAGTGGCCGAGGGGCGTTTCCGGCAGGATCTCTATTACCGCCTGAATGTTTTTCCCATCACCATGCCGCCGCTGCGCGAAAGAACGGGGGACATTCCCTTTCTGGTGGCGTATTTTTTCAACAAGTTCAACCGGAAAATGCAGAAAAATTTGAGCATTATCCCCAAGGATATCATGGCCGAATTGATGGCTTATTCCTGGCCGGGCAATGTGCGGGAACTGGAGCATGTCATTGAGCGGGCGGTCATTCTTTCCGAGGGGCAGACCTTGCGTCTGGCGGAAAAACTGACCGAAACGGAGAAGACCCCCGCCGACGAAAACGAAATCACCAATCTCGCCGAGGTGGAAAAGCGCCACATCATTAAAATTCTCCAGAGCACCAACTGGCGCATCGAAGGACCGCGGGGCGCCGCCGTGCTTCTGGGACTGCATCCCAACACGCTGCGCGGCCGGATGCAGAAACTGGGCATCCAGCCGAAAAAGAGCCCTTCCTGATTCCTCAAAATAAGCCGAAATTCCACCATATTTGGTGGAAACACCAAATATGGTGGATTGCGGGCGGATGATGCCGGGCCGTCAAAAGTTAAATTGCATAATAAAATCATTCAATTAAAAAATATTTTGCGAAAAATTCATCTTGGCCCGTCATTTGCTTTATTCCAAGATAACAATGATTGTTACTTGAAAGCGGGTTAGCAATGGAACGGCACATGACGGATATTTTGAAAAGGGGATTGAAAGTCACACCGCAGCGTTTGGCGATTTTGAAGCTTTTGAGGGAGAAAATGAATCATCCGACGGCGGAAAACATTCATTCCGAACTTTTGAAAGAATACCCGGCGGTTTCCCTGACGACGGTGTACAACACGCTTTCGAGGTTCGTCGAGGCGGGAATGGTGAGGATGCTGGATGTGGATCCGCAGAAAAAAAGATTCGACCACAACACCGAACCTCACAATCACTTTCAATGCCGGGTTTGCAATAATGTTTATGATGTGTTAAGGGAGGCGGAACCCGATTTCATCGAAGGCAGTCGGAAAAACCGGATTGAGGGGCATCGGGTGGAAGACGTCAGCGTCAATCTGAAGGGCGTCTGCAGGTTCTGCATGCGGGAGAGTGTCTGACCATAAAAAGAGAAAGTTGAAAAACTTTAAGGATTGAAGAGAAAAATTAAACTAAACAACACATTTTTTAAGGAGGAAGTTATGAAAAAGTATTTGGTAGTTTTGGCGTCAATGTTAATGGTTTTGGCGATGGCAGGCGGTGCCTCGGCAGGTTCAAAAGACGGTGCGATTCCTGTATCCGCCACAGTCGCGACCAATTGCACGATTTCCGGCGGCTCGATAGACTTCGGCACCGTTGATGCGGTCACCGATGCAGGCGGAAAGTCAGCAACGGTAATCGCGCCGACAATTAAATGCACCAAGGGCGCAAGCGTTGGGGTGACCGACGATGGGGGTACACATTTTTCGACCACGCCGAGAATGTCTGACGGAACGAATTTTCTTGCCTACACCGTTTCTTACGACACGCCGCTGACCGGCGATGGAATAAAGACGGACATCGGGAACAGTTTGAATCTTGCCGCTTCTCTGGCGGCGAACGCGCTGGATGATGTTCCTGCGGGCAGCTACAGCGACACCCTGACCATCACCATTACTTATTAGTGGATAAGGAAGCGAGGGACTGACCTTGATTCCTCTCAAGCAAACAGCATGGCTCATGGCGGCAGCCGCCGCCATGAGCTTCATGATCGCGGAACCGGCCACGGCGGCGACACCGCAGGGCTTCGCCAGCACGACCCTGAATGTGCGGGCCGAGGTGGGAATTTTGTGTCAGGAAGCCCAGCACGGCATGTTTCCCTCTCCGCTTGTGATTGACACGCAGAAGGTCGGTGATCAGGTGTTCCCAGCCAGCGCGGATGAGCTGGTCAAGTGCACCAACGGCATCGTCTTCACCGTCAAGGTCTCCAGCGTCAACGGAACCGCCCTGAACGAGAATTGCACTTCTGCGGGGGTCAGCGGCATGAAGCTTCTATCGGCAGGCTGGCCGGCGGATCAAATCCCCTACACCTTCAGCTGCGCGGGCGACACGGACGGCGCGGGTCATTTCACGGGCGCGGGCTTTGTCACGGCCAAAGCCCTCGGCATCAGTATCAAGATCGCCGAGGCGGACGCGCAGGCGGCCATCGCCCATGCCGACTATGCGGACACGGTGACGCTGACGATTTCGTACTGAGTCGAAAAAACAACGGTTTCACGATTGACGCGGCCTGCATGATTGAAAAAGGACGATTGCATCAGGCTGCGTTTTTTATTATATACGGAGCGGAAGTTTTCTTATGAAGAAAAACCTCATACAAGCCGTATTTGCCGCCCTTTTTGGCCTTTTGTTCGGCGCGATGACCGGTGGGGTTCAAGCGGCGATCAATTGCCCGGGAACGCTGCCCGCAGGCACCCGGGGAATGCCATATTCATATACTTTTACGGGAACCGGCGGAAACGGCGGCGCTCCGTGGTGGTATATCAGTTTCGGTTCTTTGCCTCCCGGATTGAGCTTAAAGAATCAATCGCTCAATTCGGTTGACGTGACGGGAACGCCGACGGCCTCCGGAACCTATACGTTTGCCATCAGACACAGAGAGCCCGGCGCGGATCCGACCTGCTGGAGCACCATTGTTATCAATCCTTCCGGCTGTTCATTTGTCGGCGGCTCCAGCGGCGCCATCTCTTTCGGCAATATTGATCCCACCGGCAACACCTCCGCCACGGGAACCGTGACCACGCCCGTGCAGTTTATCTGTTCGGCGGGCCTGTCCTATGCCGTGACCGTCAACCCCGCCGCCGGATGGCAGCTCCAGTCGGGGTCCAGCACCATGGGATATAACCTGGGCATCGCTCCCGGTGCCACATCCACCGGCGCGGCGGTGGATCTTTTTCCGGCCGGCGGCAGCACCATCACGCCGGGGCAGTACGTCAACGCGCGCGCCGGGAATTATGCCAATCCGTCGAGCATCACGGCGGCCATCAGCTGGGCGGGCGGCTCCATCACCGCCTCTTTGCCGGTGGGAAGCGTCAGCGCGGCCGTCATCAACGCGTGCGCCGTCGCGGGCAGTCCGTCCATCGGCTTCGGCGTGCTCGACGGCGTGACCCATGCCGGCGGAGCGACGGCCACGGTCGCGCCTCCCGCCATCATGTGCACCAGGGACGCGTCGGTTTCCGTCTCCGACAACGGGGGACTGCATTTTTCCGGCACGCCGAGAATGAGCGACGCCTCGGGCAATTACCTCCCTTACGGCATCCAGTATTCCGGCAGTCTCACCGGTCTCGGCGGCCTGACGGACATCGGGGGCAGTGGCGCCGGACGTTTGTCACTGGGGGCTTCGATCCCCGCCAATTCCCTTGACAATGTCCCGGCGGGAACGTATAGTGACACCATCACCCTGACCATCAGTTATTGAGCCGTTTCGCGGCCAAAGGAGAGTCATCAAATTAAAATCGGAGACAGAATATGAAAGCAAACTTCACGGGGGCATCATCGGCAGGAAAAATATGGAAAGCCGCCTGGCTTTTTCTTTTCGCGTTGCCGGCGCTTTCTTTCGCCGCCGATTTTCAGATTCAGCCGATGACGATGGAACTGGGCGCCAAGGTCAAAAGCGGCGTTTTTTCCGTCATCAACAACGGCAGTGAGAAAATTGATTTCCAGGTTTCTCTCCAGGAATGGAACCAGGACGAAAAGGGCAAGGATATCCTGACCGAAACCAATGACATCGTTTTCTTCCCCAAAATCATGAGCGTCGAGCCCAATTCCCAGCGGGCGATCCGCATCGGACTCAAGACGCCGCCCTCTTCCAAGGAAAAGACCTACCGCCTGTTTGTTCAGGAAATACCCACGCCGAAAAAAGCCGAGGATGTCGAGGTCAAAAAGAACATCAAGGCGGGCGTCACCATCGCGTTTCGTTTTTCCATGCCGATTTTCGTCAAACCGCTCAAGCCGCAGGAAGGCTTTGTGTTCGACAGCATTGATATGTCCAGGGGCGTGGTGAAGGCAGTTGTCAAAAACACGGGCAATGTCCATATCAAGACCCGCAGCGTGAAATTCAGCGGAAAAGACGCCGAGGGGAAGGAAATTTTTTCCAAGGAAATCGCCGGCTGGTATATTTTAAACGGGCTTTCTTTTCCGTATGAAGCGGAAATCCCCAAAGACGTGTGCGCAAAAGTGGCCAGGGTAGAAGTGATCGCGCAGACGGAAGACAACAGCATCACCGGAAATCTCAATGTCCAGAAGAACAACTGCGCGCCATAGCTTCCATGCGTTTTTTCAACGTCTATCCGGAGCCCGGAAAATTTTCGCGTAAGGGGAATTGTTATTTTTCGTGTCCTGTCGAAAATACGGTGAAAACAGCGATAAAATTTTGTCCGGCCGGAACGTAGTTTTCGTCGCATTTCTCTTGCTTTCCTTTCTGATCCCTTCGTTCGGCGCGGCGCAAGAGCCGCAAAAAGCCCTTCCACAGGAAGCCCCGGCGCCCGCGGCGGCAAAACTTCCGGCCGGGGCTTCGGCCAAAGACACAACCCAGATTGTCGTGAACTTTATCGTCAACACGCAGCCCAGGGGCGATTTCTTCGCGGAATTGGACGAGCAACAGAATTTGTATATTTCCGTGCAGGACGCCGAGGCGCTGAAACTGCAGTTTCCCGAAGAGAAGATTGTCATTCTGCGCGGGGATGAGCCGTTTGTTCCCCTGAGCGCCCTTCTGGACGTGACCTGGACGTTTGACGAAAAAAAACTCACTGTCTCCGTCATCGGCAAGACGACCGAATCCGGAAAAACGGCCGCGGACCTCTTTGCCCTGCGCGCCGCCGCGAAAAACATCTACTACCCGCGGGAGACGAGCGCGTTTGTCAATTACGGCCTCAACTACAATTACGCCAGCCGCGGCGGGTTCCAGTCCTTTTCCGTCTCGAACAAGGTCGGTTTTCACACGGGCGATGTTTTTGTCACGTCGGATTCGCTCTACACCAAGACGGAGTCGGAGGATCATTTCGTCCGCCTGCAAAGCAGCGCCACCTATGAGCGCCGCCGGGATCTGCAGTGGCTGGTCCTGGGCGACCAGTACGCGAACTCCGGCGAACTGGGCGGCACCGTCAACCTGGGCGGGCTGGGTTTCTCCAAGGTTTTCCGTCTGGATCCGTATTTCATCACGCAGCCGGTGATGGATCTGGCGGGTTCGGTCATTTTCCCCACCGAGGCGGAAATTTATCTGGACGGCGTCCTCATCGGGAAACAGCAGATTTCACCCGGCTCGTTCGAGCTGAAAAATCTCTACTCCTACACCGGTTCGCACAATGTGGAGGTCCTGCTCAAGGACCCCTTCGGCAATGTGCAGAGGATTTCCTACCTCGCGTACTTCGCCACGCAGATGCTGCGCAAAGGCCTGCATGAGTATAGCTACAACGCCGGATTCCTTCGCGAATCCTACGGCGAGAAAAGCAACGACTACGGCGATGCCGCGTTTTCCCTGTTCCACCGCTACGGCGTGACCAACAACTTCAATATCGGCATCCGGGCGGAAGGCACGGAAGGCCTCTACAACGGCGGCATCATGACGGCGTTTTCGATCCCACCCCTGGGGTACTTCGGTTTTTCTCTCTCCGGCAGTTCCTCGGAAGGTAACGTGACGGGCGGCGCTATTTCGGCGCAGCATGCGCTGCAGTTGGGGAAAATCAGCACCAATCTGCTGTTTCGCGGCTACAGCCGCGACTACGCGACCGTCAGCGCCCGGCCGACGGCGGACAGCAAGCAGATTGAGTTCAACGCCGGCGTGGGTTTCCAGGTTGATCCCGTGGGCGGTTTCTCCCTAAACTACGCCCAGAGTTCGACCTTCAAGGGAATTAACACCAAAGTTTTCTCCGTGAATTATTCCCGCACGCTTTACAAATCCATCAGCCTGTTTGTCACCGGCTCCGCCACGCGGACAACCGACGCCGACACGAACTACAGCTGTTTTGCGGGACTGAATTTTTCCCTGACGGACAAAATCAGGGGATCGGTTCAGGCCAGCGGCGGCAGCGGCGATGTGAATTCGGAAACCCTGCAGGTTCAGAAAGACCAGCCCATCGGCGAGGGGCTGGGCTACCGCGCGTCCCTGAACCGGACGGAAACGCCCGCGAACACCGTCACGTCGTTCAATCCTTATTTTCAGTACAACGCCCGTTACGGCATCCTGTCGGCGGAAGCCGTCATTCAGGACGCGCAGGCCGGGAACACCTCCGAAACGTACAACTTGTCGCTGTCGGGTTCGCTGGTTTACGCCGGAGGGTTTTTCGGGGTTTCGCGGCCCGTCAACGACAGTTTCGGCATCGTGGCGTTCAATAAAACGGTTCCCGGTGCCGCGGTGCTCAACAACGGCCAGGAAATCGGCACAACCGGCCGGTTCAGCACGATGGTCGTGCCGACGCTGAGTTCCTACGGTCAGAACAAGATCACGCTGGACACGAAAAATATTCCGATGGATTATACGATTTCCGATGTCAACAAATCCATCTCGCCCTCGCTGTGGAGCGGGAGTTGCATCTACTTTGACGCCCAGCAAACTCGGGCGCTCACGGGATCGCTTTTCATCGAAAAGGAAGGCAAGAAGACGCCGCTGGAATATGTTGAGGTTGCCATGAAAGCGGGTGAAAACACCATCACCTTCCCCACCGGAAAAGGCGGCGAGTTCTATGTGGAAAACAGCCTGCCCCAGGAACCGGAAAAAGAAGACGCCGCGGCGGACAAGCAAAGCTGCCGCGCGATTCGGCAGCTGATCAAGGCCGGCGGCGGGGCGATCCCGCCCGGAACCTACCGGGCCGTCGCGGAATATGAAGGCGGCCGGTGCGCGTTTTCCCTGGCGTTTCCCGAGACCGGGGAGACGATAACCGAAATCGGCGAAATCGAATGCGTGCCCTTCGATGACGGCGCCGCACCTTCAGATTCGAAACCGGCGCCGGATGCCTCCGAAAACCACGGCAAGCCCAGGTCGAACGAGCCGACTCCTTCAGATAGCCCGACGAACAATGTGACGGAAATCTACACGATTTACAAATTGAATAATAAAGTCTTTTTGCTTTTCTATCCTGATGTGAACTAGTTGACATTTAATCTGGGTTGGCCTCGCGGTTTAAAAAGATGTTGCGGGCTTGCGGAGGGCAGGGATCCTGAATCGTCGCGAGAATCAGCCGTTTCATGTCAGTCTATCCGCGCGGCTTTGCCGCGTCTGTCCTGGTGCGTCCGCGGTCAAGCGCGAGCGCCGGCGTGGTTTTCCCGCCGAGACTTTTTTCGCATGCATCATCAAACCACAATCTTCTGGACAGGATTGCCGGGAAAGGGTATCGAAACCGGCGGTGAAACACGCGTCGTGAAAAACAAATTCGGTGGGATGGAACACGGATTGGACGAGAAAACATTCACGCGGGATTTTACGGAAGGCGACATCGGCAGGCAGGTGATCAATTTCAGCACGCCGCTGATGCTGGGCAATGTCCTGCTGTCGGTTTACGGCATCATTAATCTGATCTGGGTCGGTCGGCTGCTGGGCAGTCAGGCGGTGGCGGCCGTGTCCGCGTCCATGCCGATTGTCATGCTCCTGCCGGCGTTTCTGATCGGACTGGGCATGGCGACCAATATTCTCATCGCGCAGGCTTTCGGCCGCAGGGACACCGTTTTGCTCAAGAGAATTCTGCCGAACTCCTTTTTTACCTCGATGTTGTTTTGTCTGCTGATTTCCCTCATCGCCGTTTTGCTGCGCCGCCGGATTCTGGAATGGGTGCACGTTCCCCATGAAATCAGGGAAATGGCGCTTTCTTATCTGACCATCATCATGGCGACGATGGTTTTTCCTTTCTTCATCAACTGGATGACCGGCATGCTGCGCGGGCTGGGCGATGCCGTAACGGTCATCAGAATTCTTGTCCTGTTGACGGTGTTCAACATTGTTCTGGTGCCCCTGTTTGTCCGCGGCGTCGGCTTTCTGCCGCCGCTGGGCGTTGCCGGCGCCGCCTGGGGAACGGTGTTGGCGTCTGTGACGACGGGCGTCATCGGCTATGTTTATCTTCTGCGGCACAATCCCTACATGAATATGCGCGGGTGGGATTACAGACTGGATTGGCGGATTATCCGCGATGTTTTCGTCATCGGCATCCCCGCGTCCCTGCAGATGATGGTGGTGTCGCTTGCGGGAGTGTTTATTTTATCGCTGGTCAACTTCTACGGAGCGGACGTGACCGCGGCCTTCGGCATCGGCATGCAGATAGACACGCTGGCGACCATTCCCATGATCTCCATCAGCATGGCAGCGACCTCCATTGCCGGCCAGAACCTCGGAGCGCGGAAATTGGACCGCGTCTTCCAGACCCTGCGGATGTCGGTTTTGTTCGGGCTGGCCATCGCCGCTGTTTGCACGCTGGTTCTGGCGCTTTTTCCGGAGCAGGTGGGATCTGTTTTTCTCAAAAAATCCGCCGAACACGACCGGGTGTTGCGCCTTGTGGGGCAGTATTATCATTGGATGGCATACATTTTCCCCTGCTTTGCCGTGACCTTTGCGATTCAGGGGGTTTTGCGCGGCGCGGGCGATACGATTGCCCTGCTGGTTCTTTCCTTTGTCGCGCTGATTGTCATCCGCGTTCCGCTGGCGTACCTGCTGGCGGGACCCTGCGGTTTCCGGCACAACGGCATCTGGATAGCCATGCTCGCGAGCAGCGCTCTGGCCGTGGTTGTAAACTGGCTCTACTATCGGGGCGGGCGCTGGAAGAGAAAAAAGCTTTTCGCGGAAAACACTTCCCGATAATCCTTGTGAAATTCAAACATGACAAGTCGCCGCGAAAACCCCGTCGGGTCCAACGCTTTGGTTGTCTCATCGTTTGTCCTGGGTGCGGCCGCCGCGGCCCGCTTGGAGTGCGCAAATGGCCGTTTTTTGTTTTGGCGAGTCTGCGCCATGCCTGGCCTGAAATGAAATTTTCTTCCTGAAGGCCGGCAATGTCATGGGCGGACGGCCAGCGGCAAAAAAACATTCTCAAGGAGAGTATTTTCTTGACATTGCCGGTCAAACTCTTTATGAATTTATCAAACATCCCATTGTAGTCCTTCAGTCGTTTATAGTGAACAAAGAGGGGATCTATCATCAAAAATAGGGGGGCAAGCATGAAGCAGTCTGGTTTTACGGGTTCAACCGGAAGGGAGCGCTCTGTCAGACACAGCGGTGGATCGGGTGTCAACGGGTTCACGGAAAAAAGAAAAATTTTCATGGCCGGGGAGAATCGCTTAAAAGCGCTTCTCCTTTTCTTTTTCCTGTCCTTCGCGATGCTTGCGGCGGTTCAGCCCGCAAGGGCCGCCGTCTGGGACGAGTCCCTCAAAACCCAGGTGCAGGAATCGCTGGCGAAAATGGGAGTCAACGATGTCAAGATTGATTTCAACATCGCCATTCCCATGACGAAAGCCGAAAATCCTGTCGGATATGACTGCAACATCTACGCGTCGGCATTTTATCACACGTCGCCCTACAACGGCACGGGAAGCATCAAACGTCCGACGATTTTTCTGGCCACCGGTTATCACCGCGATATCATCGGGCTGATGTTCGCCGTGATTGGCTTTGTTCCCCATGATTATAACGTCGTCCTGCTGGATATGCGCGGAACCGGCTCCGGCGAGGGCGTCTGGGATCCGCTGAGCCCCGTGGAACAATATGATGTGGCCTACATAATTGATAAATGGATTCCCGCCCAGCCCTGGTCGGACGGCACGGTCGGCATGGTGGGCGGATCCTACATGGGCATTATTCAGTATCTTGCCGCCGGTTTGGTCGAACAGGTCAACGGCACGCCCACGCACCTGAAAGCCATCGCGCCGATTTCGGCCTATAACGATGTCTGGAAGGATATTGTGTGGCACGGCGGCAATTTCGATTTGGAATTTATGGCCATCTGGATTCTGATGACGGATTTCATCAGCGTTCTTCCGCCGGATCTGATTCTCGGCGGCGTGACGGAGCCGGGCTTCAACAAAACGGACTACATGAATGCCCTGGCCATCTGGGCGCAGCATTTCAATCAGCTGACGGTGCCGCTGGAGTGGTTCATCGATTCCAGCAAGGGGACGAGAAACAGCTGGTATGACACAAAGTCCCCGATGATTTACTGGCCAGACAAACCGGCGGGCGGATGGAACTTCCCCGACATGCCCCCGGCCGTGGGCGGCAATGTCCTCCCGAAAAATCTTCCGGTCTTCACGGCAACGGGCTGGTTCGATATTTTCACCAGAGGATCTTTCATGAACTATGAATACGGCCTGAAGAACCACGCCGCATCCGATAAAGCCATGATCGTCGGTCCCTGGTATCATATTGACGCCGCCTTTATGTTTCCGGGCGTCAAGGGACTGGGCATCGAAGGCAAGCAGGGCTTGTTCAGCTGGGATATTCTGCGCCGCTGGATGGATTGGCGGCTGAAGGGCAAGAGCGATCCCTTCCTGCAGCAGTTCCCCGTGTTGCTTTACGTTCTGGGCGAGGAAAAGTGGCGCGCTGAAAAAGCGTGGCCGCTGCCCCCCTCCAGGCTCAGCAATAAAACCTATTACTTGTCCAAGGCCAAGGCGTCGCTGATTTTCGGCGACTGGTTCGGCGTGTCTAATTATTCCAACAATTACAAGCTGGTTCCCAGCGTTTCCACCACGGATTACAATAACCTCATTTTGGGCATCAAAAAACCCAAGGAAAATCCGGTGCTCTATCATAACCCGACGGCGCTCAACGGCATGTCTTCCCGCTCGGCCCAGCGCTGGCTCGGTTTCTCGCCGCTGACCATCATTTCCCAGTTGTCCAAATACACGCTGGGCATCAATCTCGACAGCAATCTCTACTGGGAAGATGAACGCAACGATGAGACGGGCGTGCTGACGTTCACCACGGAACCGCTGGCGGCCGATCTGGAAATTTCGGGTCCCCTGAAACTGACCTTCTGGGCAAAAACAAAATTCACCGCTCCCCTGACACAGGAAGCTCTGGATACGTTTATTTCCGAGATGAAAACCACGTTTAAGATCAGTGATGAGAAGGACATGATCTTGCGAATCGCCGACAGAAGGGATGTCCAGTGGGTGGTTGAACTCAACGATGTTTTCCCCGGCGGGCGGGCAAGAAACATCACCTCCGGCTGGCTCAGCGCCGCTTTCCGTCCTTACAATCCGGCCGATCCCACGCAGGTGGACCCGGCTTATAAGCCGTTTGATCCCTTCTATTTCAGTCCGGAGAAAAACCCCAGTCCCATCGAGGAGGAAAAGATTTATCAATACGTGGTTGAACTTTGGCCGACCACCAATGTTTTCAAAAAAGGGCATCGCATCCGCGTGAGCATTTCCGCTTCAGATTTTCCGCATCTGTTCCCGGTTCTGCGTCCGTCGAAAAACACCATTGTCATTGACGAGGCCCATCCGGCGAAGCTGGATTTTAAAGTGGCCAATCAAACCGGCGAAGGCACCCTGTGGAAATGGATTGACGGAGAAATCGGCGACTACATGCTGACCGTTAACAACTAACCCGGATCGGTGTGGCGCTCTTCAGAGCTTCACACCCGCCCAAGTTTCAGCAAAATCTTCACAGGCGGCGCTCAATGGCCGCCTGTTTTTTTGTCCGTTTGTCCCTGCTCGATTTTTTTTCTCGTGGTTTCCCTTTGATGATTGGACATGGTTCCGTGCTTGCCAACTATCTTTTTTCATTAAAGAATATCTTGACAAACAGAGCACTTTTCTCTATAGTTCGTCCGCCTTGAAATTTTTTCTTAAAAAATCAAAAGAGGAGGGAATGGTTATGAAAAAATTGATCGTGTGCGTGTTTCTGATGGTTGCTTTCCTTGCTGTTAATGTGGGCATTGCCGCGGCGGCGGCGGACGAGGGGAAAAAGGCTCCCTCGGCGGCGCAGTTGGCTCAGCAGGACAAAATGAAATCCTGCAATGCTCAGGCCAAGGAAAAGGGGCTCAAGGGTGACGAGCGCAAAGCCTTCATGAAGGAATGTCTCTCCGGCAAAACAACCGGCGCGGAAAAGAAGGAAGCCAAAGCCACCCAGCAGGAAAAAATGAAAGCCTGCAATGCCCAGGCCAAGGAAAAGGGACTCAAGGGTGACGAACGCAAGAAATTCATGAGCGAGTGTTTGAAAAATTAACAACTTTTTCTGGAATGCAAAAAAAGGCAGAGCCGTTTTCTGGCTCTGCCTTTTTTTTGCCTCGATACACGATGTGCGAAGCCGATTTGGTTTTTGGTAGTCCCACGGGGACTTGAACCCCGGTTTCCGGCGTGAGAGGCCAGCGTCCTGACCACTAGACGATGGGACCGTTTTGGGCTGGTTTGTGTTCTCTATTCAAAACCGGCGATAAGCGAAATACCCTGGATTCTTCGCCCCCCTCGCCGTCCTTGAGCGCTGAATATCTATTGAATCAGACCATAAAAGTCAAGGCAAAACTGATCCGAACTGGCGACAGGCTGACAAGGCAGGCCGGCAAGACAGCCGGCAAAAATTCAATGCCTTGATTCAATGTAACGGACCGCGTCTTTGATTTTTTTGATGGCGCGTTCCCGGCCCAGGGTGGCCATCATTTCATCGATGCCGGGACTTACGGTTTTTCCGGTCAGCGCGACGCGCAGCGGCTGGGCGATAATTTTGAATTTTATGTTTTGTTCCTGGATGAAATTCCTCAAAAAATCCTCGACGTTTTCCTTGCTGAAGTTTTGAACTTCCTCCAGACGCTTTATCATGGCCTGAAAATGCGCCAAAACGTCCGGCGTGAGAAATTTACGGGCAGCCTCTTCATCGTAAGTGATTTCATCGGCGAAATAAAAATCGGCCATTTTGGCCAGTTCCACAAGGGTTTTGACGCGCGGCTGCAAGTCAGCAATGACTTTCCTGGTAAAAGCGTCGTCGCTTAGGTCTATGCCGGGAGGCCAGATGGATTTCATTTCTTCCATCAGACGGTCGGGCGTTGCTTCCTTGATGTAATGGGCATTAAGCCACAGAAGCTTGTCGGGATTGAATACCGCGGGCGATTGGCCTACGGCGTCCAGATCAAAATAACGAATCAGCTCATCCATGGAAAAGATTTCCTGGTCGCCGTGCGCCCACCCCAGACGAACCAGATAATTGACAAGAGCCTCCGGCAGATAGCCCATTTCCTTGTAGGCCATCACGGACGTGGCGCCGTGGCGTTTGCTGAGTCGGGTCTTGTCGCTTCCCAGAATCATGGGAACGTGAGCAAACCGGGGTACGTCAAACCCCAGCGCTTTGTAGAGTAGAATCTGGCGCGGCGTGTTATTGACGTGGTCATCGCCGCGGATGACGTGCGTGATGTTCATCAGGGCGTCGTCAATGACCACGGCGAAGTTGTAGGTCGGGTAACCGTCGCCGCGCTCGATAATCAAATCATCCAGTTCTTCATTATTGAAGACGATATTGCCTTTGATGAGGTCTTCCACGATCGTTGTGCCGGTCTGTTCGGTGCGGAATCGCACGACGCTGCCGGGGGATTTCTTCAGATTTTTCTCACGGCACGTTCCGTCATATTTCGGTTTTGCCCCTGTGGACAGGGCCCGTTTTCTTTTTTCTTCGAGCTCTTCCGGCGTGCATTTGCAGTAGTAGGCCTTGCCCTCCCGGATGAGTTTTTGAACCATTTCTCTATGGAGATCAACGCGTTGTGCCTGAAAATACGGCCCTTCGTCCCAGGTCAGTCCCAGCCAGGTCATGGCGTCGAGAATGGCCCGGGTCGATTCATCCGTGGAGCGCTGCTGGTCCGTGTCTTCAATCCTCAAAATAAATTGGCCGTCATGATGGCGGCTGTATAGCCAGTTGAACAGAGCGGTACGCGCCCCTCCAATGTGCAAATAACCCGTGGGTGAAGGGGCAAAACGGGTTCTGATTTTCTTCATGAATTGATAATCCTTGCATTTTTGGTGCCTTATAAGATTCAGAGTCCTGCTTTGTCAAGGTGAATAATCCATGTTTTAAAAAACGGGCAAAATTTTTCCGGATATGATAAAAACAAAGAAAATATTATTAAAGCAGCCGAAAAGTTTCGGAAGGATTTGCATAATAACTTATATTTGCTTGGGTTTGGTCAACAAATTGTTCTTGACAACACAAACAATTTATAATTAAGTCACTCGATTATTTTTACAGGCCCATGCTTTGCGGGCGGAACATCATGGATAATTCTTTGAAAATTAATGTATTTCTTATTCCGGACGAGGGTCAGCGTTTCTCCTTTTCTGAAAACGATGACTGGTTTCGGGGATGTTTTCCCCCGGGGGGGAAGCCGGATTTCGCGGTGGAAAAAGTTGACGCGACCTTTCTGGTCACGAAAACATCCGGCGCCATCTACATAAAAGGCTCTTTTTCCGCGCTCGTTGATATTTGCTGCAGCCGATGCCTGGAGAACGTCGATTTGTCCATCGGGACCGATTTCGACTACACGATGATGCCCCGGAAGGTTGAAACGGCGGAAGAAATAGAACTTAAGGCGGAGGAACTTGAAATCAGTTACTATGAGGGGGATTTTATTGATCTGGCCCCTATTCTGTGCGAACAGATTATTTTGCAGATACCCATGAAGGTGCTCTGCAGTGAAGATTGCAAAGGATTGTGTCCGAACTGCGGCGCCAACTTGAATACAGACCCTTGCAACTGCCGCAGTGAGTTGGCGGACAACCGCTGGGCGGTTCTGAAGAATTTTAAAGTAAAAAATTAAGGTAAAAAAGGTGAATTATGCCAAATCCAGTAAAAAGACATTCCAAAACGAGGCGCAATCAGAGAAGAGCGCATGATTTTCTGAAACCAGCTTCATTGTCTTTCTGCCCGCAGTGCAATGAACCGAAGTTGCCTCATCGCGTATGTCCGACTTGCGAGACTTATCGGGGCAGGGAATATAGAAAAGCGGAAGAAAAAAGTGAATAATCCACTGGACTGAAATGTCCGGGTGAAAGCGCTGTATTTTTCCGGCACCTTCATGGCTTTTTAAGTGGCATAAGGAGAGCAAGGTGCTTTCCGGTTAAAGAAATGAATCCATAGCGGTCGGCAGATGAACCGTTGCCGGTTTTTTCAGGCCATATAAGAATTGGAGGAGGATTTTGCATGACGTTAGAGGAAAAAGTCATCAATATTATCGTGGATCATCTTGATATAACAAAAGAAGAATGCGTTCTGGAGGCTTCATTCATTGACGATTTGGGCGCGGATTCCTTGGATATCGTGGAACTGTTGATGGAAATGGAAGAAGCATTCGGAATTGAAATAGCGGACGAAGAACTGGAAAAAATCCGGACAATCAAGGATGTGGTCGATTTTCTCAGGCAGAAGGGCGTTCAATAGTTATCGTTAACGTGCGGGACATGAACTGATGAAAAGACGTGTTGTCGTAACAGGTCTTGGCGCGCTTACTCCTTTGGGCAATTCCGTGAATGAGTCATGGGCAGGAGCGGTAGCGGGAAAGTCAGGCATCGGTCCAATCACCAAATTTGACTGCAGCGCTTACAAAACGAAAATTGCCGGTGAAGTCAAAAACTTTGATCCCCTCCAATATGTCAGCAAACAGGAAGTCCGTCGTTACGATGATTTTATCCTTTACGCACTGGCCGCCGCGGAAATGGCGATGGCGGACGCCCGCCTGACCATCAGCCCTGAAATTGCCGAACGCGCCGGCGTCATTATCGGATCGGCCATCGGCGGTCTGGCCAAACTGGAAGAAGAGGTGAAGAATCTGCTGGACGCCGGTCCCCGTAAAATTTCCCCCTTCGCCGTTCCCGCCATTCTGGCCAATCTGGCTTCCGGGCATGTCTCTATCCGGTTCGGGGCCAAAGGTCCCATCAATTGCGCCGTCACCGCCTGCGCTGCGGGAACATCCGCCATCGGCGACGCCTTTCGCGCCATTGGCTGCGGCGACGCGGACGTGATGATCGCCGGCGGCGTGGAAGCGGCGGTCACCCAGCTGGCCGTCGGAGGGTTCGGCGCGATGCGCGCACTTTCAGTGAAAAATGATGAGCCGCAAAAAGCCAGCCGCCCGTTCGACAAGGACCGCGACGGGTTCGTCATCGGCGAAGGATGCGGCATTTTGATTCTGGAGGAATTGTCCTTCGCCCTCAACCGGGGCGCGCGGATTTACGCGGAACTCGCCGGTTACGGCTGCACGTCCGATGCCTTTCACATGGCCGCGCCCCCTCCCGGTCACGAAGGCGCGGCGCGTTGCATGCGGGCGGCCATCAGGGACGCAGGCTTGAATCCGGAAGACGTTGATTACATCAACGCCCACGGCACGTCCACGCCGCTGAATGATTTGTATGAGACCCAGGCCATCAAGTTCCTGTTCGGCGAGCACGCCGCCAAGCTGATGGTCAGCTCCACAAAATCCATGACCGGCCACATGCTGGGAGGCACGGGAGGCGTCGAGGCCATTTTTGCGGTCAAAGCGATTGAGGAAGGCCTGATTCCGCCGACCATCAATCTTGATAACCCGAGCGAAGGATGCGATCTCGATTACGTGCCCCACACCGCCCGGCGACGGGAGATCAAAACCGCCATGTCCAACACCTTTGGTTTCGGCGGCGTCAACGCGGTGTTGTTGTTCAGGAAATTTAGCGGCTGAACCATCAGCCGTTTCATCATTTCAACAAGGAGAACCATCTCATGTCTTTTTTGGAAAAAGTTGATCCCGAGGTCAGTCAGGCCATTGATCTGGAGACGCGCCGGCAGGCGGGGAAAATAGAATTGATTGCTTCGGAGAATTTTGTCAGCGAAGCGGTGCTGGAGGCGCAGGGTTCTATCATGACGAACAAATACGCCGAAGGCTATCCGGAAAAACGCTATTACGGCGGGTGCGAGTATGTGGATATCGTCGAGACCCTGGCGATCGAGCGCTGTAAAAAGCTGTTCGGAGCCGACCACGTCAATGTCCAGCCGCACTCGGGCACGCAGGCCAACATGGCCGTTTATTTCGCCGTGGCGCAGCCGGGCGACACGATTCTGGGGATGAATCTGTCCCACGGCGGACACCTTTCTCACGGCAGTCCCGCTAATTTTTCCGGCAAGTTTTACAAGATCATCCCCTACGGCGTCAACCGGGAAACCGAAACGATTGATTTCGACGAGCTGGAAAAACTGGCCAGGGAACACAAACCCAAAATGATTATTGTGGGCGCCAGCGCGTATCCGCGGACGCTGGATTTTGAAAAGTTCCGAAAAATTGCCGATGAAGTCGGCGCCGTCATCATGGCGGACATCGCCCATATCGCGGGATTGGTCTGCGCAGGGCTGCATCCCTCGCCGGTTCCGGTTTGTGAATATGTCACGACGACGACCCACAAAACCTTGCGCGGTCCCCGAGGCGGCGTGGTGATGTGCAAGGAAGCCTACGCCAAGACGCTGAACAGTCGGGTGTTCCCCGGCATGCAGGGCGGACCGCTGATGCATGTGATCGCCGCCAAAGCCGTGGCTTTTCACGAAGCGCTCCAGCCGGAATTCAAGGAATATCAGCGTCAGATTGTCAAGAACGCCCGGGCGATGGCGGATGAACTCAAAAATCAGGGTTTCCGGCTGGTCTCCGGCGGAACAGACAATCATTTGATGCTGGTGGATTTGACGGACAAGGGCGTGACGGGAAAGGAGGTTCAGGAAGCGTTGGATCGGGCTTCCATCACCGTCAATAAAAACGGCATTCCCTTCGACACCAAAGGACCGCAGATTACCAGCGGCATCCGCATCGGCACGCCCGCCGTGACCACCCGCGGCATGAAGGAAAATGAAATGCGTCTGATCGCTTCTCTGATAGCCGATGTGATTAAGAACATTCAGAGTGATAAAAAGATCAAAGAGGTTGCCGAAAAGGTCAAGGCTCTTTGCGACCAGTTTCCTCTCTATCAGAACCGGATGAAAAAAGCTTGAATTTAAGCGATAAAAAAACATTCAACGGGGCTCAATGATATGGCCGCGAAAAAAACTTCTCCGGCAAACGCCACCGGAAAAACAAAAAAAAGGCCTGACTGGGACAATTATTTTCTGGATATTGTCGCGCTGGTTTCCAAGCGCAGCACCTGCATCAGAAGAGCCGTGGGAGCGGGGCTGGTGCGCGACAAGCGCATTTTGGCCACGGGGTATAACGGCGCGCCATCCAAGCTGCAGCACTGTCTGGATATCGGCTGCCTGCGCCAGCAGTTGAATGTGCCGTCCGGCGAGCGTCACGAACTCTGTCGCGGTCTTCACGCCGAACAAAACGCGATTATTCAGGCGGCGCTGCACGGAGTCAACACCAAAGGTTCTACGTTGTACTGCACCAATCATCCCTGCGTGATTTGCGCGAAAATGATTATTAATGCAGGAATCGTCCGCATTGTGGTCCGAGACGGTTATCGGGACCAGCTGGCTGCCCAGATGCTCCGGGAGGCGGGTATCCGGGTCAAACAACTATAATAGCCGAGGTGAAACAGTCATGAAATGCCCTTTCTGCGGTCACAGCGAAAATAAAGTGATTGATTCGCGGATCAGTAAAGACGGCAAGGCGGTCCGCCGCCGCCGTGAATGTCTGGGATGCATGAAACGGTTCACCACCTATGAGTATGTGGAGGATGTGCTGCCGATGGTGGTCAAAAAGGACGGCCGCCGCGAACAGTTTGACCGCCAGAAAATACTCAACGGCATCAAAAAAGCATGTGAGAAACGTCCGATCAGTATGGAGGACATCGACAGGCTTGTCGAAAATGTGGAACAGGCCTGTCAGGAAATGCAGGCGGAGGAAATCTCCTCGACGATCATCGGCGAGAAAATCATGAACGAGCTGAAAAATTTCGACGGTGTCGCCTATGTGAGGTTTGCCTCGGTTTACCGCCAGTTCCGCGATGTCAGCGAATTCATGTCCGAGCTCAAGGAATTGTTGAGCAAAGGGAAGAAATAGAAATGTTTACCGGGATTGTGGAAGGATTGGGCAAGGTCAAGCGCCTCGCCAGAAAAGGCGCCGACGCTGTTTTGGAAATTGAAGCGGCCATTGACCTGACCGATGTCGCCCTCGGCGACAGTATCGCCGTCAACGGCGTGTGTCTGACAGTGACTTCCAAAAATCAGCGGAGCTTTCAGGCGGATGTCTCTGCGGAAACACTTTCCCGAACGACGCTGAAAACCCTGCAGACCGGCCAGCCGGTCAATCTGGAGAAGTCTCTGCGCGTCGGCGGATTTGTCGGCGGACATTTTGTCCTGGGACACATTGACGGCACCGGCAGAATTGTCTCGAAAACACAGAAATCCGGTTCGCTCATTCTGGCCGTGGAATTGGACGACATGCTGTCCCGCTACATTGTGGAAAAAGGTTCCATCGCCGTGGACGGCGTCAGCCTGACGGTAAACAAGCTTGAAAAAAGCAGGGTTTATGTTAATATCATTCCGCATACGGCGGCCCAAACGACGCTGGAAATGAAGAAGGAAGGCGATCAGGTCAATATTGAAACGGATATTCTGGGCAAGTATGTGGAAAAGTTATTGCAATCCAGCCGGGGAATCGATAAGGATTTTCTGGCGGAGCATGGATTTTTAGACAAAGGATGAAAAAATGGCCATCAGCACCATCCAGGAAGCGATCGAAGACATCAAGAACGGGAAAATGGTTATTCTCGTGGATGACGAGGATCGCGAAAATGAAGGCGATCTCTGTATGGCGGCGCAGTTCGCGTCGGCCGACACGATTAATTTTATGGCCCGCTACGGCCGCGGTTTGATCTGTCTGACCCTCACGGAAGAAAAAGCGGATTCTCTTCGTTTAAAGCCGATGGTTCAGGATAACCAGGCCCGTTTCGGCACGGCCTTTACCATTTCGATTGAGGCGCGGCATGGCGTGACGACAGGGATTTCCGCGGCAGACAGAGCGACAACCATTCAGACGGCCGTCAAGCCGGACGCCAAACCCGAAGATCTGGTCAGCCCGGGTCATGTTTTTCCGATCCGCGCCAGAAAAGGCGGCGTTCTGGTCAGAACGGGACAGACGGAAGGATCCGTGGATTTATGCCGCCTGGCCGGTCTGCTTCCTGCCGGCGTAATCTGCGAAATTATGAAAGACGACGGTACCATGGCGCGGATGCCCGACCTGGAAATATTCGCCCGGGAGCACAATCTGAAAATCGTCACCATCGCCGATCTGATTGATTACCGGATGCAGAACGAGTCGCTGATCCGGAGAATGGCGGAAGCGACCATTCCGACCTGTTATGGCGGCGAATTCAAGATGATTGTTTACGAGAATGATGTTGACGACTGGCAGCATATCGCGTTGGTGAAGGGCGAGATTCATCAAGACGATGAAGTGCTGGTGCGCGTGCATTCGGAATGTCTGACTGGCGATATTTTCGGTTCGCAAAGATGCGACTGCGGCGAACAGCTTCACCGCGCGATGAGAATGGTGGAGAAAGAAGGCAAAGGCATCATCGTTTACATGCGTCAGGAAGGACGGGGCATCGGTTTGGTCAATAAAGTCAAGGCTTACGCCCTCCAGGAACAGGGCAAGGACACGGTGGAAGCCAACATTGAGCTCGGATTCAAACCGGATTTGAGAGACTACGGCATCGGCGCGCAGATTCTTGTGGATTTGGGCGTTCGCAAAATGCGGCTTCTGACCAATAATCCGAAAAAAATCGTCGGACTCGAAGGCTACGGCATCGAAGTGATCAAGCGCGTTCCCATTGAGGTGGATCCCAATGAAAACAACATTCATTACATGAAAACAAAACAGAAGAAGATGGGGCACCTTTTGAAAATATAAAAAATAAAAGGATGGTGGTGAGTTATGCCGAAAGTCATTGAAGGAAAAATCGTCGCCAAAGGGATGAAATTTGGCATCGTGGCCAGCCGATTCAACGATTTTATATGCGGCAGGCTGATTGAAGGAGCCGTTGATGCCCTGATAAGAGCCGGCGCTGAAGAAAAGGATATCGCTATTTATAAAGTGCCTGGTTCCTTTGAATTGCCGCTGGCCGCCAAAAAGCTGGCCAAAGGCGGAAAATTTGACGCGGTTCTCTGTCTTGGGGCGATTATTCGCGGCGCGACCCCTCACTTTGAATATATCAGCGCCGAGGTCTCCAAGGGAATCGCCGCGGTAGGGTTGGAAACGGAGGTGCCGGTGGTTTTCGGCGTGCTGACAACCGATACGATTGAACAGGCGATTGAACGCGCGGGAACAAAATCCGGCAACAAGGGCGCCGACGCGGCACTCACGGCCATCGAAATGGTTGATTTGTTTAAAAAGATATAATCGCCGTGGTGCGGTGGCGGGAAAGAAAATGCTTTTTTGCGATTGTTCTTTGAGGTTTTGGAATTAGATGCGCGGACGAAGAAAGGCGAGGGAAGCCGCCTTGCAGGTTCTTTACAGTCTGAATTTCGTTGAGATCGATCCGCGCGAGGCGTTGGATCTGTTCTGGGGTCATTTTGTTGTTCCAAAAGCGGCAAAGGAATTTGCCGCTTTTCTTGTTCAGGGGACATGCGAACATCGAAAAGAGCTGGATCAACTGATCGCCAGCTGTTCCGACAACTGGTCCTTGGGGCGCATGTCCAAAGTGGACATCAGCATATTGCGGATGGCCGTTTTCGAACTGCTCTACTGCGATGATATTCCCCCCAAAGTGACGCTGAATGAAGCTGTTGATTTGGGCAAAACATTCGGTTCTGAAAATTCGGGGGCTTTTATCAACGGTATTTTGGATGCTTTAAACCTGAAAATCAATAAACCAAATGCAACTGACGATCTCCACGGAAAATCCTGACAGGATAAGGTGTCGATGTTTGGCCTTGGGGTGCTTTGCGGATGAAAAACCGCCGCGGGGCGTTTGCGGCTTCATCGACTGGCGCCTCAACGGCATGATTTCCCGGGAAATCAAACGGGGACGGATCAGCGGAGCTTTTGAGGAAAAAATCGTTATTCCATTTGCCGGCCGGATCAGTTCGGAAATCCTTTTGCTCTTTGGTCTGGGCCGTGTTGCCGAGGTCAATTACGATAGGATTTACAATGCGGCTTATACTGTCGCAGAAGCCGTTGACAAGATGGAAATGGACGGCTTCGCGCTGGAACTGTTCGGCGTGGGACGAGGAGGTCTCGTTACGGCCAATATCGTGGAGGCCCTGATCACCGGAATTTTTGATTTCCTGGCCGCGGATATTCAGAAACTCGAAAGAATGAAAACTTGCCTGGTGGCCCCGACGGCGAAGCTGGATAACATCGCTCTGGGCATCAAGCAATTCAAAAATCACGTCAACGATAAAGGCGCCGTCGATATCGGCGAGCTGGAAAGCATCCTGACCGGGGGGGGAATTACATGACGGTGGGGTGGTTTTGTTTTCGCAGCAAGTCGGCAAATTTATCGGGAGCCACAGGCCGGCTGAAGTAAAATCCCTGCATCTGGTCGCAGATTTGTTCCTGCAGGAAAGTCGCCTGCTCTTGGGTTTCCACGCCTTCGGCGACCACCGTCAGATGCAGGGTCTTGCCCATGGTGATAATCGCTTCCGTGATGGCTTTGTTTTCATTGTCTTGAGGGATGTTGCGGATAAAGGATCGGTCCACCTTCAGTGTGTCGATGGGAAAGTATTTCAGTTGCGCCAGAGAGGAATAGCCGGTTCCGAAATCATCAATGGCGAGCCGCACACCGATTTCCTTGATCTTTTTGAGGACTTCAATAAAACGGGATGGATTGTTCATAATCATGCTTTCCGTGATTTCCAGCTCGCAGAGATACGGCGGAAGGCCGGATTCATTCAGCGCGGTTCTGATGTCTTCAATCAGATGATCATCCATCAATTGTTTGAGTGACAGGTTGATTGAGACGCAAACCGGCGGCAATCCCTGCTTCTGCCACTGCGCGTTCTGTCTGCAGGCCGTTTTCAGCACCCATCTGCCGATGGGAACAATCAGACCCGTTTCCTCGGCGATGGGAATAAACTGCGTGGGCGTGATCTGGCCGAGGCGGGGATTGATCCAGCGCAGCAAGGCCTCGACGCCGGTGATCAATCCCGTTTTGAAATCCAGTTTCGCCTGGTAATTCAAAAATAATTCATTGCGCTCCAGCGCGCGGCGCAGGTTGGTTTCGATGGACAGCCTCTCACTGGCGATGGTCTGAATGTTTTTGGAATAAAATTGATAATTGTTTTTTCCCTCTTCCTTGGCGAAGTACATGGCAATGTCGGCGTTTTTGATCAGGGTTTGATCATCCTGTCCGTCTTTGGGGTAGAGGCTGATGCCGACACTGGCCGTCACGCGGCATTCCTCGCCCATCAGAACTATCGGCCTGATGACGGTGGCCAGAATTTTGTGGGCGAGCGACTCCACCTGGCTCAAGTCATGCACGTCTTCCATCATGATGACGAACTCATCCCCGCCCATTCGGCTGACAATATCCGCGGTCCGCAACGTGTTTTTGAACCGCGCAGCCATTTCCTTGAGCAGTTCATCGCCCGCTTCGTGGCCCAGGGAGTCGTTGATCGTTTTGAAGCGGTCGAGGTCGATGAACAAAACCGCCAGCTGTTTTTTGTGACGATGAGCCGATTGAATGGAGTGGCTGAGCAACTGGCTGAACATCGTGCGATTGGGCAAGCCGGTCAGGGAATCATGAGTGGCCAGATAGTTTAACTTTTCTTCTATTCTTTTTCTTTCCGTGATGTCCCGGATGATGCCCTTGAACCCGATCGGTTTGCCTTCGGCGTTTTTCTTCAGAAGGACGGACGCTTCGATGTAGCGGTTGGATCCGTCCCGCTGAATGATTTGCCAATCAAATCCTTCCGTCGGCTGACCGGTTTTGTATACTTTATGGAAGGCGTTGAAAACTTTCCGCGACATCTCCTCGCTGGAGAACTGCTTGTAGTTTGCACCCAGCAATTCTTCTTTGGGGCAGTCGGCAATCCGACACATCGAGTCGTTGAAAAAAGTGAAATTGCCGGCCAGATCCACCTCGAAATAGCCTTCTTGAATGCTTTCCAGAATGGACCGGTATTTTTCCTCGCTTTGCCGAAGCTCGTCTTCCATCCGTTTGCGTTCGGTAATGTCCATGAAACTGCCCAGCGTTGCGCGTTCGCCGTTATATTCTATGGAGGTAATGGTTTCCAGCGCCCACATCACCTGATTGTCTTTGCGGATAAACCTGTATTCGTAGGGCTCGAAGCTTTCTCTTTTGAGGCATCGGATGGCCTTGTACCTGACCTTTTCTCTATCCTCAGGATGAATGTGTTCCAAAGAATTTTTGCCGACGAGGTCTCTATCGCTGTAGCCGGTTAGTTTCTGATAAAGATCGCTTACATAGACAAACGCGCCATGTTGGACGATGTATATGCCCACGCCGGCGTTGGCGATAATTTCATTTGCCAAAAGAGAGATGTGGTTGTTCTCAATGGTATTCTTTGATTGATGGTCCGTATCGCCATTTTTTTCATTCATCTTCGTTTTCCCAAAGCACTTATTTGCAGCCCATGGATATTTATTATCTAATTATTATAAATTATTCAATAGGTTAATGCAATTTATATGCCTTGGATAACGGGATTTTTCTCAAAGGTTGCAGACAAATTAAACTATTGAAAATAAATAATAATATTTTATTTTTTTCTTTTTTCCAACAGACGAAAAAAGTCTTCTTTTAAAAATAAATGGCGATTTTCAACAGGAAGCGGTTATTTGCCCCTGTAAATGTTGTTTTAATTTAAAAAAAAACTTCCTTTAGGTAAAAAAAAATTGACTTTATTTTAAAATGAATATAATTTTTATCGACATTTGACTATTGGTCATATTTTTGATTGCGGAAAATATTTTTTATACAGTAAAAAGAAGCCATAAAAATTTAAAAAAATTTTATGAAAGGAGAATAAGTTCATGAACGTCAGCCGAAGAGGTTTCTTGAAGATTTCCGGCGCTGTGGCGGCGGTCAGCGGCTTGGGTATCAGTCTCAGGCCGATATCCGCGCACGCCAAAGAGCTGAAAATCCAGTACGCCAAAGAAACCACCACAGTTTGCCCTTATTGTTCGGTGGGATGCAGCATCATCGTGGCCACGCGCGACGGTAAGGTCATCAACACGGAAGGGGATCCGGACAGCCCCATCAACCGTGGCGCTCTTTGCAGCAAAGGTGGTTCGATTTACCAGATGGCCGTCAACGAGAACCGTCTGACCAAACCTCTCTACCGTGCTCCTTTTGCGAAAGAATGGAAAGAGGTGGAATGGGAATGGGCTCTCGAGAAGATTGCCGAAAACATCAAAAAGAGCCGGGACGCGAGTTTCAAAAAAGTCAATGCCAAAGGCGAGGTTGTCAACCGGACGGAAGGGATCGCCTCTGTCGGCTCGGCGGCCATGGATTTGGAAGAATGTTTTACATACCAAAAATTCTTAAGGGGGTTGGGCCTGGTTTACATTGAACATCAGGCCCGTATCTGACACAGCCCGACTGTACCGGCTCTGGCAGAGTCGTTCGGACGCGGCGCAATGACGAATCACTGGATCGATTTTAAAAACAGTGATGTCTTCTTAATCATGGGAAGCAATCCCGCTTCCAATCATCCCGTATCCTGGAAATGGATTCAGGAAGCGGTGGAAAAACGCGGTGCGAAAATCATCTGCGTTGATCCGCGCTTCACGCAGTCAGCGGCCAAGGCGCATGTTTACGCTCCGCTTCGCTCAGGAACGGACATCGCTTTCCTCGGCGGGATGATCAAGTATATTCTCGACAATAAACTTTACTTTGCCGAATATGTCAAAAACTACACCAACGCGTCTTTTCTGGTGAATCCGACCTTCAAGCTTCCAGGCGAAAACGGCGGTGTGTTTTCCGGTTTGAAGGACGGCAAATACGAGAAAGACACGTGGTCTTATCAGACCGATGCCGATGGCGTGATTAAAAAAGATCCTACGTTGTCCGATCCCCATTGCGTTTTTCAGCTTCTAAAGAAACACTATTCACGTTACACTTTAGACGTTGTTTCCAAGATCACGGGAACACCCAAAGACAAGCTGATTGAAGTTTACAAGCTTTACGCTTCAACCGGCAAGCCCAACCGGGCGGGGGTGGACCTCTACGCGATGGGCTGGACGCAGCACACGGTCGGTACGCAGAATATCCGCACCATGTGCATCATCCAGCTGCTTCTGGGGAACATGGGCATCGCGGGCGGCGGTGTCGCAGCCATGCGCGGGGAGTCCAACGTTCAGGGTTCCACCGACCACGGTTTGCTTTTCCACATCTGGCCGGGTTATCTGGGAGTGCCGACGGCTTCCCTGAAGGATCTGGCAACCTACAACGAAAAACAGACGCCAAAAACAAAGGAGGCAAATTCGCTCAACTGGTGGAAGAACAAACCCAAGTACGTCGCCAGTTTCCTGCGTTCCATGTACGGGACAAACCTGACGCTTGATGAAGCCTATAACGTATTACCCAAAATCGACGACGGTGCGAATTACTCTTGGTTGATGATTTTCGACCAGATGTACAAAGGAAAATTCACCGGCTTCTTCGCGTGGGGCATGAATCCGGCCTGTTCGGGGGCGCATTCCAATAAGGTGCGTCAGGCACTGACGAAACTCGACTGGCTGGTCAATGTTAACCTGTTCGACAACGAAACCGGTTCTTTCTGGTGCGGACCGGGGATGGATCCCGCCAAGATCAAGACGGAAGTTTTCATGCTTCCCTGCGCCGCTTCCGTCGAGAAAGAAGGCAGTATCGCCAACAGCGGCCGATGGCAGCAGTGGCGTTATAAAGCCGTCAATCCTCCGGGAGAGGCCAAACCCGACGGCGACATCATGAGCGAACTTTTCTTCAAGGTCAGAAATCTGTATCTGAAGCACGGGGGGCCCAACGCGGCGGCCATCACGAAACTCACCTGGCCCTATGGCAAAATGGCAGGGAAAGAATTCCACTATGAACCGCGCAAAGTCGCCGCGGAAATCAACGGTTATTTCCTCGAAGACAAGAAAATTGAAAACCCGACCAAGAAGGGCGAATTCAAGGAATTCAAGAAGGGTGACCTCGTTCCGACTTTTGCCTGGTTGCAGGATGACGGATCAACTTCATCCGGCTGCTGGATCTATTGCGGTTCCGTGGACAAGGAAAAAGGAATCCTGCCCATGCGCCGCGGACAGGCCGATCCGACCGGATTGGGGCTTTATTCCGAATGGGCCTGGTGCTGGCCGCTCAACCGACGCATTATTTACAACGGCGCTTCGGTTGATTTAAACGGCAAGCCGTGGGATCCGTCCCGCGCGGTGATCACCTGGGATCCCAAGGAAGAAAAATGGAAAGGCGATGTGCCGGATGGCGCCGGCAATCCCGGCAAAGGACGTCCGCCATTCATCATGAAACCGGACGGCGTGGCCAGTCTTTATGGTCCGGGTCTGGCCGACGGTCCTTTCCCCGAACATTACGAACCGCTGGAATGCCCGGTGGAAAGAAACCTGCTGTCGCCGCAGAAACACAACCCGACCGTCAAGCGTTTCGACAAACCGGGCGTCGGATCCGATCTGGACAAATATTCCGGTGTTTCGAGCTGCGATCCGCGTTTCCCATTCATCTGCTCGACCTACCGCGTAAGCGAGCACTGGCAGACAGGCGTGCTCACCCGCTGGTGTCCGTGGCTGGCGGAAATGCAGCCGGGGATGTTTGTGGAAATGGGTGAAGATCTGGCCAAGATGCGGGGCATTAAAACCGGCGACAAATGCGTCGTCAGTTCCGCGCGCGGCGAGGTGGAAGCCACGGCGATCGTGACTCCGCGCTTCAAACCTTTCGAAATCGACGGCAATACAATTCATGAAGTCGGCATTCCCTGGCACTTCGGCTGGATTACCACCAAAAACCGGGATTATAAGAAAGGCGACAAGAAAGCGGAGGTCTTCACCACGGGTGATGCGGCCAATCTCCTGACGCCGACCATCGGTGACGCCAATACGATGATACCGGAGACGAAAGCGTTCATGGCAAATGTTGTGAAGAAGGGGGTGAAGTAAGATGACAGAGAAAATCAAATTATACGATGCTTCGAAATGTACGGCTTGCCGTGGATGTCAATTGGCTTGCAAACAGTGGAACGGCCTTCAGGCCGGCCAGACCGAGCATACCGGCACTTATCAGAATCCGCCTTCTTTGCAGCCGAACACGTTCATGATCATTCACTTCCAGGATTATGTCACGCCGGAAGGCAATGTCAAATGGCTGTTCCGCAAGGAAGCATGCATGCACTGCACCAATGCGGCCTGTGTTACGGTTTGCCCCAGCGGCGCTCTTTATTACAATAAAGAGTTTGGTACCGTGGGCATGGACCGTGAAAAATGCATCGGTTGCAAGGAGTGTACATCGGCCTGTCCGTTTGAAGTCCCCAAATACGACAAGAAGACGGAAAAGGTCTACAAGTGCGATATGTGCGAGAGCCGGATCAGCAACAATATGACACCGGCCTGCGTCAAGGCCTGTCCGACCGGCGCCCTGAAATGGTTGGATAAGGAAGAAGCCCTGAAAATCGCCGAGGCGCGCGTGCAGAAATTGGGCGGCGACGCCAATATCTACGGCGACAGGTTTGTCGGCGGAACGCACCTGATGTATGTTCTTCCCGAAAAGGCCGAGGTTTATGACGGCATCAAAAAAGATCCCAAGGTTCCGTTTTCCCTTACCGTGTGGAAGAGCTGGCTCAAACCGCTCAGTTTGTTGGCGGCAGGCGGCGTGGTCGGAGGATCGTTGCTCCATTACTTCATCCACGGGCCGCACAGACCCCACCCGGAACATTATGATCAAGAAACCAAGAAGCAGGGAGGTGCGTAAAGATGAAAAAGAAAATGGTAAAAGTGACATCAGCCTACGAGAGATTCGTCCACTGGATGTTGGCCATTTCCTGTCTGCTTCTGTGCTACACCGGACTGGGCATGATGTACAAGGAACTCAATGTCCTGGGCGTTCTGTTTGGCGGGCTGAAAGGACTGGCGACCGTTCATGACATCATGGCCGTTGTTTTTGCCGTCTCGCTGGTGCTGGCGATTTTGATGTGGTGGAAAGAAGCGGGTGTGTTTGTTTTCCCCGAGGATTGGGAATGGATTAAAGCCGCGGGCGGATATCTGTGGCATCTGGATCATGTTCCCGAGACCGGCAAATATAATCCCGGCCAGAAGGCGTTTTTCCTGACCGTGGCCATTTTTGGCCTGCTGATGGTCTGCACGGGATTCTTCATGTGGTATCCGGAAAAATTCCCCTTTGGGGCGAACTTGATGGATTGGATTTACGTGCTGCATGTGCTGGGATTCGTGGTGATCTTCGCGTTTTTCTTCGTTCACCTGTATCTGGGCACCATCGGCAATCCGGGTTCCGTGTCAGCAATGATCAGCGGAAAGATGGAGCTGCCTGTTTTGAGAATGCTCCACCCCAAATGGGTCAAGGAACTGGAACATGAGGGCAAACTGATTGTTACAGAAGAAGAAAAGTAAGCGTTTGGAAATAAAACATATTTCAAAGGCCTGAAGAAAAACTTCAGGCCTTTTTTATTTATTCAGAGGCTGGAAATTTATTTTCGAGCGGGACGGGCTTTGCAGATTTTTTTCAGCGCTTCTAGAGATGCGGCAATCTGTTCCTCTGTATTGAAGTAACTGAAACTGAATCGGACGGTTCCCATCGGATAGGTTCCAATCGTTTTGTGGGCGGCCGGCGCGCAATGCAAGCCGGAACGAGACATAATGCCAAACCTTTCATCCAGTTCCATGGCTAAGGTTGCGGGATCCCTCCCGGCGATATTGAAGGATACCGCTGGCGTCCGGTTCCGAGCTGATTTTTGTCCGTAAAGAATTATGCCGGGCAGATCGCGTGCTTCATCAATGAACTTCTGCGACAGCTTTTCTTCCCTGGCCTGGATGCCCTCGACACTCCGGGAAAGAACAAATTCAACGCCGGCCCGCAGACCGGCAATGCCAGCTGCATTGGGTGTTCCCGATTCATAGCGGTCGGGCATAAAATCCGGTTGAACTTCCAGTTCGGAGCGGCTGCCCGTTCCGCCCATACCCATCGGTTCGATTTTCTCTTCCAGACCTTCGCGGATATACAGACCACCGGTTCCCGAAGGGCCGAAAAGAGCTTTGTGGCCGGTGAAAGCCAGCAGGTCAATGTGCATGGCTTCGACATCAATCGGAGAGCAGCCGGCGGTTTGCGCCGCGTCCACGCAGAATACCAAACCACGCTCGCGGGCAAGTCGGCCGATATCGGCAATCGGCATGATGGTGCCGGTGACGTTGGAGGCATGGGTGATGAATATCGCTTTGGTGTTTTTTCGCACAGCCTTGCCGACATCATCGGGATCAATCCTTCCATCGCTGGTGCAGGGAACAACGGTGATATGGACGCCTCGCGCTTCCATGGCGCGCAGCGGCCGCATCACCGAATTGTGTTCCATGCCGGAGGTGAGTACATGATCGCCGGATTTCAGGAAGCCGAAGATGGCAATGTTCAATCCTTCGGTGGCGTTTTTGGTGAAGATGATCCTCAACGGATCGGCCGCATGGAACAGTCGCGCCAGCTTTTCCCTTGTTTCGTAGACCATGCGGGCCGCCTCTATGGATAGCCGGTGTCCGGAACGGCCGGGACTTCCGCCGATATTCTGCAGATAGTCCTGCATGGCGGCCAGTGTTTGCGGCGGTTTGGGCCAGGAAGTGGCGGCATTGTCAAAATAAATGATAGTCTGCTTCATTTCCAGAACCCCAAAAAGCGTTAGCCATCCAAAGGCCTGATTTTTTCTATGTCCACCTTGTCCGACAAAGCGGCTTCGATTTTCTTCCGCATCTCCGGTTCGAAGCGCAGACAGACGCCGCAATCCGAACTGATGTGTTTGGGGACGGGAATAATCTTGTGCGGAATGCCTTCTGCTTTGAGAATTTTTTCCGCCTTCAGAACGTAACTGACTGCCTTAAAAAGCATCACATAATGCTGCTTTTGACCACTCATGGAACAACCAACCGGCCTGCCTGGATCATCGCACCCGCGATGTCGTACATGTTTGACACGACCCCCACGCCCAGTTTTTCCTTGACGTTGAAATAATTCAGGCAGGTGCCACAGACCAGAATCTCGACGCCGGATTTCTCGATGGTCTTGAGATCTTCCAGCGTGTCCGAACCCTGAAGGGCCAGGTAAACACCCGTGTTGTAAAAAATCATCATGTCGGGTTTCTGTTTGGATTCCATAATTGTATGAATGAAGGAGCGGACCAGAACGGCGCCCAGTTCATCATTGCCCTTTCCCATTTTATTTCCGGAAAAGACAATCACAAAAGGACCGGCGGGCGCGGCCGTTGCGCCGCATGACAGCGCAGACGCCTCTTGGGAAGAAGACGCTTTTTCTTTGCGCTTCAATTTTATTTCGAACGTTGAGTCCCTTTTCTCTTCCACTTTAATATCGCAGCCTAGTTTGGTTCCCAGGCGTTTAACGTTTTCCAGCGCCGTTTCATTGTCCACCAGCACTTTGACCTTGTCGCTGGTTTCCAGCGCCTGCTTGGTCAAAACCACCGGCTGCGGGCAAGCCAGACCTCTTGCGTCCACTGTTTTTGTGTCTCCCATGGAAAGACCTCCTGTTCTTCTTTGGGGTCGTTTCATTCGAAAGAAACGACATCAACAATTTGCGTTCACTTTTTTCGGCACGGTTTCCAGCAGGGCTTCTATGCGGGTGCGAAGCCCTCCGACATCGCTTTGCGAAGAGTCCGTCTCTATTTTCATGACGGGGATCTTATGCTTGCCTTCCACATGACGTTTGACCTTAAACGATTCGACATTATAGGAATGACAGGCATGCAGAACGACATCGATCACTACATCTGGTTTATACTTTTCAATGATTTTGTCAAGTTCCGTCAACCGGCGCATGTTGGGCGTCATGCAGGAACAGGGAATTTGCAGGTATCTTCTGGAAATTGCGGCAAACGGATCATGGGTGTTGTCCTTGATGAAGCCTTTGTAGGCTTTCATGCCCGTGCAGGCGTCCAGATAAACAATGACGCCGCCCGCCTCTTCGATCACCCTGAACACTTTGGTGGCATTGCCCCCCACGGGACAGCCGGTGACCAGTACACGGGGAGAATGATTTTCGCCGTGATAAAAACCATCGGCAACGCGTTGTTTGAGTCGCGCAATGCAAAGCTTCAGTATCGGCAGCATGTCATCGGTCGTGGCGACCTGGCCCAGATACGTTAAATCGTATATTTCCTGCCAAGTTATGGGTGATGGCGCAAGCGCAGCGAACTCGAATATCTGATTGAACAGCTTGTTTTTCAGGTTCGTGTTTTTAATTTCTCGTTCGACGGCGTCCTCCGCGACCCGACAGTTGAATGTCGTCTCCAGAAATCCGGCAAGCCTGCGGATCATCGCCGTCCATTTGTCCCGGGCTTCCTTCTGATCCGGAAGCTGCGGCAAATCCATTACGTGTGTCGGCTTGATATCCGCGATGAATTCAAACATTTTTTTCTTGCCGTCGCAGGTTGTTTCGGCGATCACAGCCTCGGATATGGCGTAAAACGGACAGGTATCCGTTCTGATAAATCCGTAGCTCGATTTTATCAGCGGACAAAGATTGGCCGGCAGCACTTCTTCAGCCGCCGCTATGGTTTTATCGGCAAACGCGCACAGCACGGCGGGAACAATATCCGCTGCCCGAATAACTTCCATCGGCGCATACCCGCAATAGATCCCGACAACATGTTTCCCTTTTTCCCTTTTCGACTGGATATAATTCAAACACCTTTTCGCCGGCTCTCCGGCAAAGTCGTCATTCATGAGGGGCTCGAAGTTTTTTTTCACGTTGATTGCTTCCATCATTTTTTTATGATTCAGCGATATAAGATTCGGACTCATATATCCAATCAATAATCGTTATGGTTGGTTCTTCGTTATTCCTTTTATTCATTGGCGCGGGGCAAAGCTTGATGATAGGAAGACACTGCTTTTTGGAATGACGAATTCAATGATTAAAAGAGTATTGGATAACCTCAATGCACAATCGTCAACCAGCTTAAAAATTGGAAAACATTCAAGGAGAAATCACATGTCGGACTATACCAAAATGTGGACTGAACTTGGTCTTGATCTCAAGGCCCATGACGCGCTTTTATCAATTCTCGGCGGCGCCTATACGGACATTTTCCTTTCGCAGAAAAACAGGCCGGAAGGGATGAAGTATTTTGATTTTGTGATGAGCGAAGTGCACGGCCTGCGCATCAAGGAACTGATGGACGCGAAGGCTCAGGGCAGGAAAGTCATCGGTTCGTACTGTGTTTTCGTGCCGGAAGAACTGATTCTCGCGATCGATGGCGTCTCCGTCGGACTGTGCGCCGGCGCGGAATTCAATTTTGAGGGCGCGGAAACCCTGCTGCCGAGAAACACCTGCTCGCTCATCAAATCCGCATTCGGATTTAAATTGGGCAAGGTGTGTCCCTACCTGGAAGCCAGCGACGTCGTCGTGGGAGAAAATACCTGCGACGGCAAAAAGAAATCATATGAAATGCTGGCGCCGCTGGTCAAAGACCTCTACGTCATGGACATGCCCCAAATGAAATCCGAAGCAGGCAAAGCGCTGTTGAGAGATGAATACCGCAAGTTCATGGCCAAACTCGAAAAGGTCAGCGGGAAAAAAGTAACGGTTCAGTCGCTGCAAAAAGGGATTGATCTTGTAAACGCCAAACGAAAGGCCGTCAGAAGATTGGCCGAATTGCGCGCCGCGGATCCGGCGCCGATCTCGGGTCTGGACGCCCTGCTGATCAATCAGGTCTTCTTCTACGACGACCCGGTCCGCTTTACGGAGTCGGTCAATACACTCTGCGATGAATTGGAAGATCGGATCAAGAAGGGAAACGGTGTGTTCCCGAAAGGCGCGACGCGCCTTATTGTTTCCGGCTGCCCCATGGCCGTGCCCAATTGGAAGCTGCCGATGCTGATTGAATCAAGCAACGCGGTCATCGTCGGGGAAGAATCGTGCGTGGGGGAACGCGGCGCGCGCTGGATGACGGAAAGCAAAGGCAAGACGGTGGAGGACCTGCTGAACACAATCGTTGACAGATACTTCAACATTGACTGCGCGATTTTTACGCCCAATCCATCGCGCATCGAATACGTAAAAGAAATGGCGAAAAAACTCAAAGCGCAGGGCGTTGTTCATTACAGCCTGCAGTTTTGTCAGCCCTACATTATGGAAAGCGGCCCGGCTGGCAAAAATCTGGAGAGTGCCGGCATACCGACACTGCTTTTGGAAACCGATTATTCGCAGCAGGATGCTGGACAGCTCAAGACCAGGATTGAAGCGTTTATCGAACGCTTAAAGAATAAGTAATAATTACTATAAGGCGCATTGGTGAGTTCTGTCCGAATTCCGGGGTAATTTATCTTTTTGTCGGGTGACGTGGTTAAAAGGTGAACAGATATTTCAAAAAGACGGAAGTCGCAATGTGCCGTCAGCACGGTCATTAGCGGCGCATCCCCACATCTTGCGGCAGAATATTCTTGATACACAAGTGCCCGTTTCTTGTCCCGCCGACAACGAAAAGCAAATTCTTATCAAATTCTTGACAAAAATAAAGTTCCTATCCTATATACTTTGCCCGGTTTCTGGTTGAGAACAAACGTGGCGGTTGCTGACCGTTTTGCTGCACGGTTGCGCATAGCTCAAGGACTTACTGTGGATAAAGAATACAGACCCTATTATGTCAAAGCGGCAATGAATCGTGTGCACAAGCTCTACGCGCACCATTATCTGAAGCGACATTTCAAAAGTGTCGGCAGAGGAACGACGTTCACATATCCCTGGAATATTGAAGTCTTTGGTCCTTGCATCACCGTGGGAAACTACGTCAGCATCATCGCCTCCAAAGGAAAAAGAACCAGTATAACCTGCTGGCCTACGACCAAGGCAGGCGGAAGTATCAACATAGGAGATTACACCGTCATCGCCCATTGCGTGCGCATCTCCGCGGCCTTCAATATCGATATAGGCAAGAACTGCCTGATCGGCGCGTATAGCTTTATGACGGACTGCAATTGGCATGATATCGTCAATCGAATCTCTCCCGATGAGCCGCGGCCGATCAAACTGGAAGAAAACGTCTGGATCGGAGACAGCACCATCATTTGCAAAGGTGTCACCATCGGCAAGAACAGCGTGATTGGTGCCGGCTCGGTAGTGCGAACCGATATTCCCGCCAACTCGGTGGCGATGGGAAACCCGGCTCAGGTTGTCCGGGAACTCGATCCGGAAGCCAAGTACATAACACGGGAGAGCCATTTGACCAGCCAGCCGCCTGATTTCGTAAAAAATCTCAGAAAATTAGAAAAGGAATTGCTTCGGGGCAACACGCTTTTCGGTTGGTTGAGACAAATTCTCTAGAAAGGATGGGCCGCTTTTGATTCAGAATGTAGAATATGTTCTTTCAGTAGTACGTGATCTTCATTTTAGGACAAATTGAATCCTTTAGACCGTTTGTTCTGAGGCTCAAATTTTAATGATATTCTAATATGACAAGCGGGGCGCAATCAGATGGGTAAGTCGAATTATCTCACATGCGCGGTTATATGGAACTCTATAATGCCCTGCAGTTTGCTTTGAAGTTCGCAGCCGTGATTTTCCTAACCACCAATTCAGAAAAACTCGACTGAACAAAGGGAAAAATCTCAAAATATAAAATGTTATTCATTTCAGCCTGCATTTCAGCCCGTCGTACATTATGGAAAGCGCACCGCCGGACACATGAAAGATGCCTTTAGCCTCTAGGATGTGCCGGTGAACAATTTTTGATGAAATTGACAAAAATTTTATGAAAGGGCCGGAAATCGAATTGGCGTTTGTAGATTAAATAGAAATTTCTTTCCATGGTGAATCCCTGAATCGGAACTTCATAAAGTAATCCCTGAGCCAATTCGCGCGAAACGGCGTGGACGGAAATGGCCGAAATGCCCCAGCCGGAGATCACCGCTTCCTTGATGGCCTCGGAGCTTCCCAGTTCTCCGCAGATATTGAACTGATCCAGGCTGAAAGTTTTTGATTTTTTCAGATGGAATTCAAACAAATCTCTCGTTGCCGAGCCTTTTTCCCTGATTACAAAGGGCTCTTTGAGCAATTCCGGCATGGTCACGGATTTCTTTTTGCGCCAGACATGGTCTGCGGAAACGACAAGCACTAAGCGATCTTTCCACAGGGCTTCCGCCGTGAGTATTTTGTTCAGCGGTTTCTTGCCGATAACCCCCATTTCCACTTCATTATCCAGAACCATGTTCATCGCTTCTTCGCTGTCCGCTGTTTTGATGTAAATGTGAATACCTGCTTCTGTTTGGTTAAAATCGCTCAAGACGCGCGGGAGAATATAGGTGGCGGGAATCGTGCTTGCGCTCAGATAAATGTTCCCGCCGATTTCTTTTCGGAGAGCCAGAACTTTTTCCTTCGCTTCATTCCGAAGTCTGACTACGCGGCGCGCGTAATCATATAAAATTTTTCCCTCCGGCGTTAGCGTAATCCCCGCGCTGCTGCGATTGACCAATCGCGCGCCAACGAAATCTTCAGCGTTTTTTATATTTTTGGTCAGCGCCGGCTGGGTCAAAAGCATTCTCTTGGCGGCGCGGCTGAAGCTTCCCTCCTTCACCAGAGCGATAATGGCTTCGAGCTGCTGAATGGTGATGTACCTGAAACGATCGACAGTCATGGAAAATATATAGCATAATTTAAAGATTCATAAAAGTAATTTATAACCTTCATAAATAATAACTATTCCATGTTTTTATATGGTGCATGAAAAACGCGTGCCTTAACCGGAATGAATAACCGCCGCGTCAATATTACTTTTATGAATTGGATTTTTGGAATGTTTATTCCTACTATCCGACAGCAGAGTGGTTAAAAGATGTCATTCCCGCGCGGGCGGGAAACCTGCATTCGTGAAAGTATGCATGCTGATTTTTAGTCCTGACCGGCTTTGTCGGATGGTTCCGGCCGCGGGCTTCAACCCCGTCGAGAAAACCGTAAAACGTTTTCTTCAGTTCGATTCTGAAGCCGGTCTTGAATTTTGTTGTTTCGCCGGAATTGAAGTGTCTTGAGTTCGACTTAAAAAACGCCGCGTGGATTCTTATTCTGTTCTGAAAAAAATCATTCAATTTTTCTAAAAAAGTGGACTTTTCTGAGAACATGCGGGACGGTTATCAGAAGTAGGCGCCGCAATGAATAGAAAGCGTAAACCTCTCTCTTTCACTGCGGCGCGACTGAATTTGGGATGGACTGCACCCCCCAGATTGGACAAAATATGTTAGAGTAGTTGGCAGGAACCCTGGTCCCGGGAAACGGGAGAAAGGAACTTGCCATGAAACACCGCAGAGTATTTGCTGTTGAGCTCAAGCGCCAGATCATTGAAGAACTTCTGAGCGGAATGAGTACCCCAGCGCAACTGACACGCCGTTATGAGATTTCCTCCGGCCTTCTTTATCATTGGAAAGAGCAATATGCCAAAGGGCGGTTCAACAATGAACCCACCAAAGAAGCCGCCCTGGAAGACCGTGTTCGACAATTGGAACAACTGGTCGGCAAATTAACCCTGGAGAACGAGTTTTTAAAAACAGCCGTTCAGAGGGGCCTTTTGACACTGCCGAAGAAAAGCGACAGTTCATTATCGAACACCGTCACATCCTCAAAAGCACGGAAAGGAGGCGTAAACTCATGAACCTGCCCCGCAGCACCTATTATTATCAATCCAAGAACAAGGCCGTGAATGATTCG
>DAOSZO010000010.1:0-44410 GCA_035382085.1 Smithella sp. | reverse complement strand
ATTCCGGAGATATTCTTCTGCAGAAGGAAACCGACATAGGTCCCTCCGAGACCTTCGGCGAACTGCATGATCGGCTCGCCAGCGAAGGAGCGCGCCTTCTGGTCGAAACCATTGAACAGGTCATCGCCCAAACGGTGAGCCGCAAACCTCAGGATGCGGCTCTGGCCACCTTCGCACCGCGCATCACAAAAGAAACGGCGACAATCAACTGGAAGAACAAGGCTTCCGATATTGTCAACCTCATCCGCGGCCTCAGCCCGGCACCCGCCGCCTATACTTTCTGGGAAGGCCGGAATCTGAAAATTTTTCAAGCCGTCGCCCGAACGGGAAAAGTCAATCAGGCGCCGGGCACCATAGGCGCCGCGGAGGAAGCGGGCCTGCCCGTGGCGGCAACCGACGGTTATGTCATCCTCCGGGATGTCCAGCTGGCCGGCAAAAAACGGATGCCGATCGCCGATTTTCTGCGTGGCCATCCCATGGAGCCGGGAAGCGTTTTGACGTAGCGGAAAAACATTTCATCAAGCGGAGAAATACTCATGCACTACACCATGTTCAACACGCCGGTTGTGAAATCCGTTTTGCGGGGTGTTGCTTTGGTTCTCCTGAAACTTCTCGGCTGGAAAGCCGCCGGAAAATTGCCCCGAGAAAAAAAGTATGTGTTAATTGTCGCGCCGCACACCTCCAACTGGGATTTGTTTTACGGCATTCTTCTCGCTTTCACCCTGAAACTTGACGCCCGCTATATCGCCAAGAAAGAATTATTCCGCGGTCCGTTTGCGTGCCTGATGCGCTGGTCGGGGGCGATTCCCGTGGACCGCGCCTCCTCTCATCACGTGGTCGAACAGATGGCCGCTGCCTTCCGGAAAAGCGAAAAGTTCGTTCTCGCGCTGGCGCCCGAAGGAACGCGACGACGGAAGGAATTCTGGAAGTCCGGTTTTTATCACATCGCGCTCAGCGCGCGGGTCCCGATTCTATTGGGCTACATTGACTACGCCGGCAAATGCGGAGGGGCGGGCCCCCTGATTCACCCCACGGGAAACGAAGAAGAAGATATGCGCGTGATCCGCGACTTTTACCAGACCGTACGCGGCAAACATCCGGAAAATACCAGCCCCGTGGTTCTGCATTCCTGATATGAAAAAGACTGTCCGACACCTGGCCGTGGAAATCTTGAACAGGCTCGAATCAAGCGACGCGTTCGCGGGGGAACTGCTTGACGAATATCTGGAGAGACATTGTCTGTCGGAGACACCGGACGGACGGCTGCTGACGCACCTTGTCTATGGCGTGCTGCGTCTTCGCGGTCATCTTGACTGGATCTTGGCCAGGCTCTGCCGCGGCGGCCTGGAAAACATGGATGAAGGGATAAAAAATATTTTACGCCTCGGGCTGTTTCAGCTCAAATTCAGCGACCGTCTGCCCGATTTCGCGGTGGTCAATGAAGCGGTCAAAATCGCGGGAAGGCTCCAGCCGGAAAAACGCGCGCTGGTCAATGCCGTTTTACGGAATTATCTCCGCCGCGGTGACGAAATATCCTTTCCTTCTCCGAAAAAAAACCCGGCGTCATTTCTGGCGACGTATCATGCGCACCCCCTCTGGCAGGTCAAAAAATGGTTGAAAATCTTCGGCTTTGAAGAAACAGCCGCCTTATGCGCCGCCAACAACGAAATACCGCCGTTGACCATCCGCGTCAACACTCTGAAAATATCCCGTGAGAATTTTCTGCGCAGACTCGGCGACGCCGGATGGGACGCCCGGGAAACGACCTATTCGCCGGACGGTCTGATTCTGAATCACCCCGCGACGCCGGTTCAGAAAAGCACTTTTTTTGAAAAAGGCCTCGTGCGCCTTCAGGACGAAGGCGCGCAACTTCTTTCCCGCATGGCCCATGACGACCGCACCGAAACCGTTCTGGACGCCTGCGCCGGAACCGGCGGCAAAACAACCCATCTGGCGGCGCTTCTCCGAAACCGAGGCAAAATCGTCGCGGTTGACCGCAGCACGGAAAAGCTTGACGAACTGCGGCGGGAGGCGAACCGTTTGGGCATCAATATCATCGAAACTCAGATATTGGATTTAAGCGAAACGGCGCCGTCCTTTCTCCGGAGCAAGTTTGACTGCGTCCTGGTGGACGCGCCATGCTCCGGCACGGGAACGCTGCGGCGCAATCCGGAAATCAAATGGCGCCTGACCGAAAAGGATTTGCGAAAACTTGTCACCTCGCAAAAAACGATTCTGCAAAACGCTTCCGCAACGGTGAAAAAAGGCGGACGCCTGCTGTATGGCACCTGTTCTCTTTTGCCGGAGGAAAACGAAAAAATCGTGGACGATTTTCTAAAGAGCAACGCGGATTTTTCGATGGGCGAACCGCCCGCGTCAATCGACAAGCGGCTTCTGGACAGCCGCGGCTCTCTGCGCACCTACCCGCAGAGGCACAACATGGACGGATTCTTTGCCGCAATCCTCAAACGCCAATAATATCAAAATATTGCAACGCCAAATTCATTTGACGTTTTGTGCGGAAAAATGTTATGAGGTGGCCACTTTTGTTTGGAGGAAAAAATGTTTGTCAAGCAGATGCAGGTGAGTTCCATGGCGGTCTTTGCCTATCTGGTCGGGGACAATATTACCGGCGATGCGCTCGTCATCGACCCGGCCGACAATATCGGGGGAATCATCGCCGAAGCGAAAAAAAACAATTTGCGGATCAATTACATTGTCAACACGCACGGCCATGTCGACCACATCAGCGGCAATACGGAAATGAAAAAAGCCACCGGCGCAAAAATTATCATTCATGAAGACGACGCCCCAATGCTGACTCACACGCCGGCGATGATTTTGAGAATGTTCGGGGCCAAGGCGTCGCCGCCCGCCGATATTCTGGTCAGGGACGGCGACGTGATTTCCGTCGGCAACGTCGAGCTCAAGGTGATCCACGCCCCGGGTCATTCCCCCGGCGGCATTTGTTTGTACACACCCGGTTATGTTTTTACCGGCGACACGCTTTTCGTGGAAGCCGTGGGGAGGACGGACTTGCCGGGCGGGTCCTGGCCGACCCTCTTAAACGCGATCCAACAGAAACTCTTCGTCCTGCCGGACGACACGAAAGTGATGCCCGGGCACAACTACGGCCGTACACCCACGTCAACCATCGGACACGAAAAAAAATATAATCCATTCGTTCATTAAAAGGAGGTTTTATGAGTTTACCTTTGATGACAACCGATTTTTCGAAAATGAAACTTCTGGGAAGGGGAAAGGTCCGGGACATCTATGCCGTCGGTGATAACCTGCTGATCGTTACGACCGACCGCATTTCCGCCTTCGACGTCGTTATGCCCAATCCCATCCCCGGAAAAGGCGTGATTCTGAACCAGATGTCCGCTTTCTGGTTCAATCAGATGAAGGACATCATCGGCAATCACATCCTTTCCACGAACCCCGATGAATATCCGGCGGAATGCTCCCCCTACCGCAAGGAACTCGAAGGCCGAAGCATGCTGGTGAAAAAAGCCGCTCCCCTGCCGGTGGAGTGCATCGTCCGCGGCTATCTGAGCGGCTCGGGCTGGAAGGATTATCAGAAAAACAAAACGGTTTCAGGCATCAGGCTTCCCGACGGACTCCGGGAATCCTCCAGGCTTCCCGAACCGATTTTCACGCCCTCGACAAAGGCCGAGATGGGCGAGCACGATCTTCCCATCAGCAAGCCGGAGATGGAAAAGCTCATCGGGAAGGAACTGACGGAAAAAGTCATTGCGGTTTCGCTGGCTGTTTACAAAAGGGCGGCGGATTTTGCCCTGAAGGCCGGCATCATCATCGCCGACACAAAGATGGAATTCGGTCTGATCGGCGGGGAGCTGATCCTGATTGACGAATTATTGACGCCGGACTCCTCTCGTTTCTGGCCTGCCGACGAATACGAAGAAGGACGTCCACAAAAAAGTTTCGACAAACAGTTCCTGCGGGACTACCTGATTTCCATTCGATGGAACCAAAAACCGCCCGCACCGGAGCTTCCTTCGGAAATCATCGAAAACACGAGGGAAAAATACGAGGAAGCACTCAGACGCCTGGTCGGAAAAACTCTCCGACAGGATATTGACGAAAAGTAATTTGTTATTAAATTACAGCCGGGTGCCTGCGCAATTTTCGAAAGAGGTTTTTTAATTTGAAAAACTTGAGAAACGTCGATTACCGCTTAAAACAAAAGCTGCTTTATATAGAAAAAACCCCTCCGGAAATTCTCGCAAGTTACGGGGATGCCCTGCTTGAACAGGGCAGAATTTCCGACGCCCTCGATTTTTACCAAAAAGCCGGAAGGTCTGACGGGTTGAGAAAAATCAAGGATTTGGCTTTTGACTCCGGGGATGTCATGCTCTTCCAACAAGCCGCCAAAGCCCTTCAGGAGGAACCCAAGACCAAGGATTGGAATGACATCGCCCAAAAAGCCATCGCGCTGAAAAAATATTCATTTGCCCTGCAGGCCCTGCAGAAAGCGGAAAATGAAGAAGGCCTGAACGCTCTTAAAAATCAATTACAAAAGGGGTGACGGCAAAAGGCCATGACCAAAAAAGACTATTACGAAATATTGAACGTGGACAGAAATGCCACGGAAGAAGAAATAAAAAAAAGTTACCGCGCGATAGCCATGCAGTGCCATCCGGACAGAAACCCGGGTGACAAAAAAGCGGAGGAGCGCTTCAAGGAAGCGGCGGAAGCCTATGAAGTCCTGAGCGACAGAGAAAAGCGAGAAATTTACGACCGTTACGGCCACGAGGGCTTGACGCATTCCGGTTTCCGCGGGTTTAACGACTTTGATGACATTTTTTCGCACTTCAGCAGCATCTTTGATGATGTTTTCGGATACCGCGGCTCCCGAAGCCATTCCCGTTCCTACGCGACGGCCGGCGCGGACATGCGCTATGACTTAGAAATCTCCTTCATGGAAGCCGCCTTCGGCGTGAACAAAACCATCGAGGTCGAAAAATCAGTCACCTGTCACCAATGCGAAGGAAGCGGAGCGGCCCCCGGCTCATCGCCTGAAACCTGCCGCACCTGCCGGGGCCGCGGTCAGGTCGTCCAGTCCAGCGGATTTTTCACCATCAGCACCACCTGCCCGCATTGCAACGGTTACGGGAAGGTGATTTCCAAGCATTGCGATCACTGCCATGGAACGGGCAAAGAACACATCACCAAAACGATGCAGCTGAAAATTCCGCCCGGCGTGGAAACCAGTTCTCGCCTGCGTCTTCGCGGCGAGGGCGAAGCGGGCACTCACGGTGGACCCAACGGCGACTTGTATGTCTTTATTGAAGTCCAAGAACACGACATTTTTTCCCGCTCCGGCAACGACATCATCTGCCGTGTGCCCATTTCCTTCGCAACGGCTGCTTTGGGCGGCACAGTTGAAGTACCTTCCCTGCAGGGAACGGAAAAATTGAAAATTCCCAAAGGCACGCAGAGCGGAAAGACCTTCCGACTCAAAGGCAAGGGCATTCCCCATGTGCGGGGGTTCGGCCGGGGAGACCAAATTGTGGAAGTGTACGTGGAAGTCCCCACTCACCTCACCAAACGGCAGGAAGAACTGCTGGCCGAATTTGAAAAACTCGGCAGAGCGGATCATTGATCCATTCATATTAGCAATTGCAATGCATTCCAAGTTGTGTTTAAAGAAGGAAAATTTCTTCGGAGGACAACAAGCATGAAAAGAAATTTTTGTGTTTTATGTGTAGCCGTGATTTCCATTTTTCTTTTTACCGGCTGCTGGCCTTTGATTCTGGGCGGAGCGGCTGCCGGTGCCGGCACGGCGGGAACATACCTCTATATCAACGGCGAACTCAAAACCGATTACCAGGCGTCTTTTGATGAAGTCTGGAGGGCCTGCGAAAAAACCGTGGCCGGCATGCGCGGAACGGATGTTGTCCCGGAGAAGGAGATTGCCAGGGGAACCATCAGCGCTGTCATCAACGATGAAAAAGTGAAGTTCGATATCACCTACAAATCGAAAAATGTGACCACGGTCGCCATTCGCGTAGGCTTAATCGGGAACAGGCTTTCCTCCCAGCTTCTTCACGACAAAGTGGCGGACCATCTCGCTCACGAATAGACCAAAAGGATGACCATCAACTTGAATGAATAAAAAAATCATTGCGGGCATCCTGATCAGCGTGGCGCTGGTTTACCTCTCTGTCCGAGGAATTCATTTTGCGGATGTCCGTCATAGTTTGGAAAAAATCAGTCTGGGCCATGTGTTTTTCTTCATCCTTCTGATTCTGGTCATGCAATTTCTGCGCTCCTACCGGTGGGGCGTGATTCTGGAACCCATGGAGAAGATAGACCAGCTCTCGCTTTTTTCCGTCACATCCGTCGGCTTTATGGCGATCGCCGCAATCCCCGCCCGCATCGGCGAGTTGGCGCGACCGTATCTCATTTCCAAAAGAAGCTCCATCAAAATGTCTTCCGCCCTGGGAGCGATTCTCATTGAACGGATTCTGGACAGTTTCACCGTTTTAGGCATCGCCATCATCATTCTTCTGAAAGTGGATTTGCCTCCCTGGATGATTCGTTCCAGCTTCTTCTTTTTTCTGCTTGCGGCGGCGTTGTTTGTTTTTGTCTTGTTTTTGCTTCTGCGGAGGGATAAGGCGCTGAAATGCATCAACAGGATTCTGGGAATCCTGCCGGGAAAATTCTCCAACAAAATCGATGCGATCATCCATCATTTCATCGACGGTTTTCAGATTATCACGAATATCCGGCTGCTTCTGTATCTCTTTTTTCTTTCGGCCTTGATTTGGCTGGTGGACGTGCTGGCCATCTACATTTTGCTTCTGGGCTTTGGCTTTGACCTGCCGGTTATGGCTTCTTTTGTGTTGATGATTATTTTGATCGTCGGCATCGCACTCCCCGCGGGGCCCGGTTACATAGGAAACTGGCATTACGCCTGCGTTCTGGCTTTAAGTTTCTTCGGATTGACCAAAGCCGACGCACTGTCGTTCGCCGTGGTTTATCACTTTTTGTCCATGATGATTGTTTTAGTGCTGGGCCTGGCGTTTCTACCGGTTAATCGGTTTTCCATCTCCGACATCAAACAACAAATGAACCATGAACCACGCTAATCCTCATCTTTCGCGAATACTTTGAATTTTTTAAGTTTCTTGTGAAGATTGCTGCGCTCCATGCCAATGGCTTCAGCCGTTTTTGAAATGTTTCCCTCGTTTTCCTCCAATTTTTTGAGGATATAATTTCTTTCAAAATCCATCCGGGCGTCTTTTAAGGTGTCGGAAGCCGATTTTCTCTCGGGAAAAAATTTTTCTCGTTCCGTCTTGAGAGTCAAGGGCGGAATATCTTTGGCCGTAATGACATCGGAAGGCGTCAAAATCACCAGTCTCTCCACAAGATTTTTCAACTCGCGAACATTGCCCGGCCAGTCATGCTGCATGAGCAGATCCAAAGCCTCCTCGGTCATGGTCTTGGGTTCGAGCCCCTCCTTGGCTGTAAAATCAGCCAGGAAGCGCTCCACCAATGGCCTGATGTCTTCCCTTCTTTCGCGCAGGGGCGGCACACACAGCGGAATGACGTGCAGGCGGTAATACAGATCCTGGCGGAAACGGCCGGCCTTCATCTCTTCCTCCAAGTCCTTATTGGTCGCGGCCAATACCCGCACATCCAGATCAATCAATTTCGTCCCGCCGACGCGCTCAAATTTTTTCTCCTGCAAAATGCGCAAAATCTTCGCCTGCGCGCGCAAACTCATGTCGGCGACTTCATCCAGAAAAATGGTCCCTTCGTGGGCCAGGTCGAACTTGCCACGTTTTTTTTCCGTCGCCCCGGTAAACGCCCCTTTCTCATGACCGAACAGTTCGCTTTCAATGAGCTCTTCGGGAATCGCGGCGCAATTGACCTCCACGAGATCCTTGTGCGACCGCAGGCTCAAGTGATGAATGGAGCGCGCCACCAGTTCCTTGCCCGTTCCGTTTTCCCCCATAATCAGAATCCAGGCGTTGGTGGGCGCGACAATACTGATCATCTCTTTCAGTTCCGTGATGGCCGGACTCGTGCCGGTCAGCTCGTATTGATGCGATACCTGCTGTTTCAAGAAAATATTTTCTTCCTGCAGATGCAGCAGGCTGATCGCGTTTTTCACCAGAATGATGATTTTGTCCAAAGACAACGGCTTTTCGACAAAGTCGAAGGCTCCCCGTTTTGTCGCCTTCACTGCGGTTTCAATGGTCCCGTGGCCGGACATCATGATCACGATCATTTCAGGATTGATTTTTTTAATGGCCGTCAGCGTTTCCAAGCCGTCCATGCCCGGCAGCCAGATATCTAGCAAAACCAGTTGCGGGTCTTCTTCTTCAACCAGCCAGATGGCCTCCTCGCCACTTTCCGCAACCACAACGCGATAACCCTCGTCGGTCAAAATGGCCTGCAAGGATTGACAGATGCTTTTTTCATCATCGACAACCAGAATTTTCTCTCTCATCTTTGCTCTCTTCGCCCCGCAATTTTGTCATAATATAGATTAAACTTGGGTAACCGGCAACTGAAAAGAAACCACGGTTCCCGTCGGATCATTATCGGCAATGAACACTTGGCCGTGATGATCGGAAATAATAGACGTCACGATGGCCAGTCCAAGGCCCGTTCCGGACTTCTTCGTGGAAAAGTAGGGTTCAAAAATCTTTCTCTTGTAACTGGCCGGAACGCCCGCCCCGTTATCGGCTACGGCAACGGTGGCGCGGCGATATTGATCGTCATAATCCACGGTTACTCTGATCCGGCCGTTTTTCCTGTTGACCGCGGCCACGGCATTATCGAGCAAGTTGATCATCACGCAGTTGATTTGCTCGGCATCCAAATCAAAGACGGGCAAGCCCTCGGCCGGTCTGAATTCAAAATCAATATCCTTATGAGCATCCTGAAACAGCGCTACCGCTTCCGAGACCACCTTGTTCAAATCGTTGGGCACGGGAGTCGTGACGGGCATGCGCGCATAACGGGAGAATTCGTTTACCAGATTCTTCAGAACATCCACCTGGTCAATAATGGTCTGCGTGCATTCCTTGAAAACGAGAACATCGTCTCCCAGTTTGGCCTCGTACTTGCGCTGCAATCTCTGCGCGGACAACTGGATAGGCGTCAGAGGATTCTTGATTTCGTGAGCCATGCGGCGGGCGACTTCACGCCAGGCGGCGGCGCGCTCCGCTTTCTGCAGCTGGGTGACATCCTCAAAAACGACCACGATGCCGGAATCGTTTCCCTCCTCATCCTTGATGGTGGTGAACGTTACCAAGACAGTGATGGCTTTTTCCTTGAGCACGATTTCCAACTGCTTCTGCAAAAGACTCTCATTGCTTTCCCTCATTTCCTGAAGAAATTCATCCACCAAAGCGAGGTGTTCGGGCATCATCAGCTCACGATAATTTCTATGCAGTATTTTTTCGGCGCTGATGTCAAACATGTTTTCCGCCGCGCGGTTTAAAGTGGTGATGAAGCCCGATTTGTCAACGGAAATAACACCGGCGGAAACATTACGCAAAACCGTTTCCATATATTTGCGCCGCTGTTCCAGATGAATGTTCGCTTCTTCCAAAGAGCTCTTGCTTTTTTTCAAATCCGCCGTCATCTGATTGAAGGACCTGACCAAAACGCCGATTTCATCGTCTGCCTCAATGTCGATTCTGCTGTCCAGATCGCCCATCGTGATGCGGTTGGTCGCTTCGACAAGATTCTGGATCGGGCCGGTGATTTCCTTGGCCAGCGTCAACCCGAACCATGTTGCCAAAAAGATGATCACGAGCGTTACTATCGACAACGTGATGGCGTAATTCATTTTTATAGGTTTTTTGAGGAGCTCTATTTTTCCGTATTGTTCGGATGCCTCGGCAATATTCCGAAGTTTGTCTACAAAGCCCTTCGGAATCATGTAACTGACCAGAATGCGGCCGATGACTTCCGTCGGCACGGCATAGGAAAAAACCGGCACAGCGCCGACAATCACATCCCCCTTTTCTGCAGGGTGAACAAAAGATTGCTCCTTTCCTGAATAAATATCCTCAATCATTTTGGGCGTAAGTTCCACCGAATAAATGTCAGGATTACTTTCATCCTCAAAAATCATTCCCTCTTTCTGAAAATCAAAATAGACCTCCACGCGGCCTGTTTTGTAATTCTTTTGGCGCTGAGCAATCAGACTGTTGAGGTACGGTAATCTCTCCCTGTCGTAAAGCCGGTTTTTGGTAATGTCCGAACTAATCTGACGGGCATTGAATTTGGCCTGTTCTTCCATCTGCTGGTAGTAAACCTGAGCGACTTCCAGAGAACGCTTCAACGCATCGCCTATTTTAATGTTGAACCAGAATTCCATGCTGTAGGATAAAAAGTTGATGGCGAAGATGAACAGCAAGATGGTGGGAATAAGCGACAGACCCACAAACGTGGCCACAAGTTTTGCTCTGAGCCTCGACCCGATGATGCCGCGGCGGTGTTCATAAAAAACCTTGACCAGATTCCGGATAATCAAAAACAGAAGTAGAACGATTAATATGAAATTGATACTGGAAAGGGCGTAAATGAAAATATTCGACGAAAGAGACATCTCCTCGCGATTAAAGAAATAGCTGGCCGTCAAGGTAAATGTGATCGCCAGAACCCCGACAATCAGCATAATCACCAGTTCCCGGCGGCGCTTCCTTAATTCTCTTTCATCAATTTTATTTTTCTTCGTTTTTCTCCACATGACCGGTCAGCCATCTTCCATATTTTTTAAGCCCTCTTTTAATAAGAGAAGTTTTGTCTGTACCACGGCGTCTCGAAATCCCAAAAAGAAACGAAGAAAAAGACGTATTCCATTCTCAGGGGCAGTTTCACTTTGTCCATTTTGATAGTCACCAGCACGTAATAATTGCCTCCCTTGACCAGAGAAGAAAGCGGCGCCGCGATGATTCCATTAAAATCCGACATCGCCTTTTTGGCGCTTTCCAGATCGGGGAAAACCACCGGATCCGACTGACCGCTGTAATAAATATTGAATGTTTTCTTCAGATTGTCATATTTTAGTGTGCGCTTACTCTCCTTGGCGGAGATCTTTTTATCCCATAACAGAGGCCTTTCCTGATAGACTTCAACCCGCATGGTGAAAACGGTCGGAATGCCGGCAAAAATGGCCGTCTCCATTTCCGATTTGAAGCCGTTCACCAATCGCGCGTATAAAAGAACATTCTGAGCATCATTGGTGATCAAGATATCCGTGATGAATGGGTCAGCGGCATAGGTATTGATGGACCCCAAAAATAGAATAACGGCAAGAGCGGTAAAATTGAGAAAAAATATTCTTATTTTCTTCATAGCAAGGGCTGATGTTTATTTCCTACGCATCGATTTATTTGTCAAATATTGAAAAATATCAACTTATTGGGCGGATCTCCTGTTTTTCAAACAGGCGCAGGAATATTTATTGTTCTCCCCAAAAATATCTAAATGTTTAAAATAAAAGAATAAATGTTTTTAAAATACAACTCTATTGGTTAATACTAGGAAACCCGTTGATAAAAATCAAGGTTAATTTGGATCAAACCTGAACGGCGTCGAGGGTTCTAAAAGAAGGGATTTTATAAGATTTGAGTTTGTGATTTTCCTGTTTGTTTACACTATTGACAATTTCCCACCGGTCTTTATGGCTCATCAGTTCTTTGAGCAGTAAATTGTTCAGTTTATGTCCGGATTTATAGGCCACAAAATGACCGATAATGGGCATGCCCAGCAAAAACAGATCTCCAATCGCATCCAGAATCTTGTGTTTGACAAAAACGTTTGGAATACGTAGTCCTTCCTTGTTGATAATTTTCTTATCATCCAAGACAATGACGTTTTTCAGCGAACCGCCTAAAGCCAGACCCTTCGCCTGCAGAAATTCCAAATCCTTCAAGAAACCGAAAGTCTGCGCCTCGCAGATTTCCTTCTCATACGCCTCATCCGAAAAGGTCATGCTGTAGGATTGTCTGCCAATCACGGGATGTGTGAAATCAATTTCATAGGTGATCTTGAATTCATCCGCCGGCAAAAACATCGCGCTCCCGTCACCATTATTTACCGAAACAGGCTTTTTGATGATCAGTATTTTTTTATCTTTTTTCTGAACTTTCGTGCCCACTTCCTTGAGCATTTTCACGAAGTGCAACGCACTGCCATCCATAATGGGCACTTCAAATGAATCAAGTTCCACCATCGCGTTATCGACGCCCATTCCGCTGAAAGCCGATAAAAGATGTTCCACTGTGGAAACCGTGACGCCGTTTGAACCAAGAGTTGTCGCCAGCGTGGTGTCACTGACATTATCATAACGCGCAGGAATCGGATCGGCATCCGGCAAATCCTTCCGGATAAACACAATTCCCGTATCGGCAGGCGCGGGCTTGATGATCATGTTTATTTTGCGGCCGGTATGCAAACCGATGCTGAAACAACCGATTTCCTTTTTTAATGTGCGCTGCAAATACATAAATCTGTTTTCCTTAAGAATATGGTAACAGCAAAAGACATACCATATTTTATTTTTTCTTCAAAAAAATATGTGCCTGTAATTATTGATGATATTTAAAAAAAGACCCAGGGGAAACAAACAACTCTCTTTTGATTGTGTCAAAAATACCACGGATTGGAAAAATTAGAGTTCAAGCAATTGATTTATTTGCAAAATCTTTGTTTTTCGCTGTAAATACAACCGCAATAAGGCTGACGATACATCCCCAGTTCCTTTGATATTCTAACACCTTCCGCCCAACCGCTGCGAAAATCCTGATAATAGAAAAAGATGCCGAGGTGTTTTTTTATTTCATCGCCGATCTCATGAATCAAATCATGTTTTTGAAATTTGCTGTAGAGCAGGGTTGTGGTAAAGCCTTCATACTTCTCCTTAATCGCCAATTCAGCCGTATAGGTAAGACGATCCCGCAAACAGAACACACAGCGATCCTTATCGTCCAACGAGGCGACCGAGCGCAAAAAAGCTTCCAGAGAGTAACCTTCCGCCCACATCATATTCAGAAAAGCTTTGTTCGCGTAATCTCTTAAGGTTTCATGGCGTCTTTGATATTCCTGATAGGGATGGATATTCGGATTGTAAAAGAGTCCCGTAATATCATGCCCTTGGGTACGCAATTCTTTCAGAGGATAAATCGAGCAAGGTCCGCAGCAGATATGCATCAACATTTTCATATTTTTATAATGTCCTGCCGGCGATTGCCGTTTTTAGCGACTTGATTTTGAAAATTCTATGGCAACGACTCTTTCAATGCTAACAGGAGTCATTTCCTATTACTTTAACAATTCATTGTCAAGATATACGCTTGTGGTGCCCCATATTATGCATTTCCCAGCATTTTCTTTTTCTCTGTTCTTTCGCTGCGGTATCCTTATTCTAGCGGCCGCAGCATTTCTTGAACTTGAGCCCGCTTCCGCACGGACACGGGTTGTTGCGGCCAACGGATTGCACGAGCGCGACCCGTGCCCTGCGCTGTCTTTCAGCTTCCCGCTGAGTGCGCCTTGAGACAGCGAGGTTTTGAAGCTCCGCGCCCGCGTGCTCGAAAAACATCTTATAGGCCGCACAGAAGTGGCTTACACCGCGGTCGCGGGGATCGCGCAGGCGATCCTTGAGACAACCGCCACGGCACAGTGTGAGCCAGCAACAGGAATTACAAAGCGCGGTGAGCGAAGCCTTGCGATCTCCGAACTCCCGCCGGCGCGCCGATGTGAACATCGCAGCCAGCGTCCCCTCCATAACGTTGCCGAGTTTCCATTCCGGTTTCACGAAAAAATCGCACGCGAACACGTCACCGTTGTGCTCGACCACCAGGTAGGTTCCGCATGTTTCGCACAGGGTACAATCCGGCGGAGGTATGCCGGCACAGGCAAAAAGGAGCGACTCGAAGAAGCGGACCGACGTTGTCGGGACGCCGTTGCGGAAATCGGCGCGCCATCGGTCGAATACGCGGCAGAGGAAAGCGCCGTATGCTTCGGCGTTAACGGAAAAGGGCGCGGAGCGTCCCGGATCCGACGGGTCCGTTTCCACGCAGGGAATGAATTGCATGAAGTCCAGCCCGAGTTTTCGGTGATGGTCGTATATCTCGTCCGCGAAGCGCACGGAATGGTCGTTCACCACAGTAAGGGCATTGACTGCAACGCCCTCATTCAGGAGCATTCGTGCTGCTTCTATTACCCGCGCGTGGGTCCCGCCCCCGCCGCGCAATACGCGGTAATGGTCATGAACCTCCTCCGGCCCGTCGATGGAGAGTCCCACCAGGAAATTATATTTCTTCAGGAATTTAGCCCACGCCCGGTCGATCAGGAGGCCGTTGGTCTGAAGTCCGTTGCCGACCGTTTTACCGGCGCCGTGCCTCTCTTCGAGTGCAACAGCCTTTTCGAAAAAAGGAAGACCCATCAGAGTCGGCTCTCCTCCCTGCCAGCCGATGGTAAGTTCGCCGGCAGGCGTGGACAGGAAATCGCGCATGAGCCGTTCCAGCACATCGTTGGTCATACGGTGCGCACTCCCGGGATAAAGAGATGACGTCCCCGAGTAAAAGCAATAACCGCACGCCATCGAGCAGTCGGGACCCGCGGGCTTAACTAATATGGATGTAAGAACCGGTTGATCCATGGGATGTTATTTTACCCAGACGTGCGGATTTATTATAGTCCGTTCCGCATACACGCCGGTTGCGGAAACCACACCGCTGACCTTGATGTGAATATCGCGGATTTGCACGGGGGCGTTACCCAATTGCCTAAATGTTCAAATACCTCTCGAACGGTAATATTTATCATTTTTTAGTCTCAGTAAGAATCATTGTTTTTTTCGTGACGCTTCCTGCTGAATGAATTCATATGACGACATTTTATTTAAAAATCATCTTGTAGCTCTCCATGTAGATGTAAAATGCCGTTCCGCCATCATCATAAAGAAATAAAAAATATAGAGCTATTAGTGAGAATATGGATATGGCAAGAGGAACAGCCGCAACCGTGTTTCCTTCATAGCGGTTACGTTTTTTATAATATTTTCTGCAGAGCATCTCGCTTGTGGCCAAAAGCCCGGCTTGCCACACGAAAAGCCCGAGTACCGGGTAGGTCAAAAGACAGTAAAAGAATGATTCTCCGACGGTAAAAAACTCGCTGACGCGGATGATTTCTTTGATGGCGTAGGCCAGTGGTGTCATGTAAGAACCGGCAATCCGTTCCACCAGGTTCGCGCCCTTCATGAGCATGGCCCGGTACACGAAAAACCCGTTAAATGCCAAGTAGAAAAAAAGGACCACATGAACGGTATTCATGGCAAGTTTGTATGTCCCGCGATTTTCAATCCAGCCGAGGTTTTCACTGATCAAGTGAAGCACCAGCCAGCCGAGAAGAGCCGCCCCGGCGGGCATAAACCTTTTAAGAAAGGAAGCCTTTTCGATGTGCCGATACTTATTTTCCATCGCCGGCACCTCCGCGATATTGAGCAAGCAGACGTTTCATTTCAGGAAGCATTCTTTGCCCTTCCGGTGTGTCGATGAGATTGTTCCGGTAACCGGGATCTTTATTGACGTCAAAGATTCCGGCCTTCCTGCGACCCTGGTACGCCATGTAGATGTGGTTCTCGGTACGGACGCCGTACTGCTCCGGCACATTGTAGGGGAAATCTTTGAAGTACTCATACAGAAAGGAATCCCGAACCTTTTCCTTCCGATTTTCCAGCATCGGCTTCAGCGAAATTCCGTCACTGTCTCTTTTGGGCGCGGCACCGGCAAGATCAAGCAGAGTCGGCGCCAGGTCGATATTCAGGACCATGCCTTCGGACCGTCTGCCGGGGTTTGCGATTCCCCGGGGATAACGGATCACAAAGGGTATGCGTATATTAACCTCCGAGGCGTCCCGCTTGCCCACATCCATATGCTCGCCCCAGGAATAACCGTTGTCGCTGGCAAGTACGATCGCTGTGTTACGCGTTATGCCCAGTCTGTCCAGTTCGCCAAGGAGCCGCACAAGCTCACGGTCAAAGGCGGTCAGGCTCTCACAATACCTGCGATAATTTTGCTCTGTGGTCAAAAAAGGCGGCGCCCCCTCTATGGCTTTACCGCTTAACAGGCTTATAAAAGAGAAAGTTTCCTTCGGAAGAAAGGAGAGGTCTTCATTTTTATAGATGCCATCAAGGTCCTTCGGGGGTCTCCATGGCGAATGCACCGCCTTGTGGGAGAGATACAGGCAGAAGGGTTTTTTGCTTTTCTCTTTGATGAACTCAATGGCATAGTCCGTCAGGTCGGTTGTTATATATTTGCCGGGCCTTTCCGTCTTCACGCCATCAATGATGAGCGGGCAGTTGTAATAGTAGCCCTGGCCTCCGCTCGCGTCAAAGGTGATGAACCGGTCAAGGCTGTTGATTTTCGGTATCTTCCCCGGCATGTGCCATTTGCCGATAAAGGCGTTCCTGTATCCCGCTTCTTTGATGTTGTCGAAGAATGTCCTGTTCTTCTCATTGTCCCAGGCGGAGAGGTTGTCTTTCACCCCGTGGTTGTGGGCATATTGTCCGGTGAGAAAACTGGCCCGGGAAGGACTGCACAGCGACGTGGTACAGAACGCGTTGGTGAAATGCACACCCTCCCTGACGAGCCTGTCCATGCCCGGTGTTTTCAGGAAAGGATGGCCCATGCACCCCAAATGATCCCATCTCTGGTCATCGGTGAGAATGAATATAATGTTGGGTTGCTGCTCCCTGGCAAAAAGGTTTTTCGGCACAAGTCCGGCCACGGTGGCTCCGACAGCCAGCTTTCCTGTCATGGAAAGCAGCTCCCTTCGCGTCATGTTTTTCATTGAAAATCCTCCATGCCGTTGTTCGCTTAAACATCTACAAAAGGGGACAATTCTCGCATCGTTCTTATCAACACTTATGGAGATCAGAAAACCTTATGATGATGAATATAAGATTAAAATACTTTGAAAAGTGAACCAAGCAAAGACTTGATCCCTTCTTCTAGAATATCTCACTCTGCCCGGATTGCGTAATGCCGAAGTGCTTGTAAGCTTTGGGGCAGGCGACTCTGCCGCGGGCGGTTCTTTGCAGATAACCTTCCTGAATCAGATACGGTTCATAGACGTCTTCAATCGTGACCCTTTCTTCGCCGATAGCTGCGGCGAGGCTTTCCACTCCCACCGGACCGCCGTTGAATTTTTCGATCAGCGTCAGAAGAAGTTTTCTGTCCATCTGATCAAAACCCTTCTGATCAACTTCAAAGGCATCCAGCGCCTCACGCGCTATCTTCGCGTCGATGGTTCCGTCACCTTTCACTTCCGCATAATCGCGGACACGTTTGAGCAGGCGGTTGGCAATACGCGGCGTGCCCCGCGCGCGTCCTGCCAGTTCCTGCGCCCCGGCAGGATCGAGCTTAACGCCCAGGATGGCCGCCGACCGCTTGAGAATGACGGCCAGTTCCTGCGGTGTGTAAAATTCCAGACGGAAATGCATGCCGAACCGGTCGCGCAACGGCGACGTGAGCGACCCGGCGCGGGTGGTCGCCCCGACCAGAGTGAATCTAGGAATATCGAGTTTCATGGATCTCGCGGACGGACCTTGGCCGATCAAAATATCAATATAGAAGTCCTCCATTGCGGGATAAAGAATCTCTTCCACCACGTGGGAAAGACGGTGAATCTCATCAATGAAAAGAACTTCATGTTCATGCATGTTCGTTAAAATGGCCGCCAGGTCGCCGGGCCTCTCGATCACCGGCCCGGACGTCACTTTGATGTCAACGCCCATTTCCCTGGCGATGATATAGGCCAGCGTTGTCTTGCCCAGGCCCGGTGGGCCGTATAAAAGCACATGATCCAGCGCCTCATGGCGTTTTTTAGACGCCTCGATGAAAATAGCCAAGTTGCTTTTTATTTTTTCCTGACCGACATAGTCCTTCAGCTTCGCGGGTCGCAGCGATACCTCGAATTCATTTTCCTCCTCGGTGCAGGCGGGATTGATTAAAGAATTTTTTGTCGGTTTGTCCATGGGGCTTCCTCTTTCGTCCGATCTCATCAGCCGGCAAGAATTTTCAACGCTTTCTTGAGAAGTTCATCCATGCCCAGACTGCCGCCGTCCGAAGAACGCATCACTTTATCCAAAGCTTCCCTCGCAACGTTATTTTTATAGCCTAAATTCATCAGCGCGGAAAGCGCATCGTCCCGGATCATGTCGCCAGCCGGAAGCGGAACAGCGCCCGCAGCGTCCCTTTGCAACAACATTTTCTTTGTAACTTTTTCCTTTAATTCCAGGATCAGTCGTTCGGCCATCTTCCTGCCAACGCCCGGGATGTTGACAAGCTTTCCCACATTGCCGGTCGAGATGGCGCTTAATAGCTCCGGTGCCGAGATGCCTGAAAGAATATTCATGGCAATTCTCGGTCCAATGCCGCTGACGGAAATCATCAGCTGAAAAAGATCTCTTTCCTGTTCGGAATAAAAACCGAACAAATTGATGGCGTCCTCCTTCACATGGGTATGAATATGCAGGGCGACGTTCTGACCGGCTTCCGGCATTTCATAGAAAGTCGTCAGAGGAATAAAAATGCGATAACCGACGCCCTGAACATCAACCACGACGTGCGAGATGCCTTTATAAACAATTTTTCCACTGATTAAGGCAATCATCAGATGGGTCTGTCCTTTAAGAAGTTCGCGTGGCAAATGGCCGTAGCCAGCGCGTCCGCGGCGTCCGCCGGGGGAATATCCGGAAGATTTAAGATGGCTTTTACCATCATCTGCACCTGTCGCTTTTCGGCTCTTCCATAACCCACCACCGCCTTTTTCACTTCCAGCGGCGAATACTCAAAAACCTCCAGATCATGATCGGCTCCAGCATAAATAACCACGCCCCGCACCTGAGCCTGTTTGATCAAACTGCGGACATTTTTCCCGTAAAATATATTTTCCAAGGCCATAGCCGCCGGCTCGGTCTGCGCAATAATCTCCGACAGTTGTCCGTAAATGGAAACCAACATGACGGATAACCGAGAATCTTTTTTCGCTTTGATCTCGCCATGCAAAACATGCTTCAGATAATTGCCTTGTCTTTCAATCACCCCGAAACCGGTGATGTGACTGCCTGGATCAATTCCGAGTATGCGCAATGTTTTCCCCGTCAATGGCCCGCGCGGAGGGGCTCAGCTTATTTTTTTCATGACATCTTCGTCAATGTCGAAATTGGAGTAGACATTTTGAACATCATCGTTGTCTTCCAATTTTTCCATCATCTTCAGCATCTGCTCGGCTTTATTGCCCTCCAGTTTAACGGTATTGGACGGAATCATGCTGATTCTGGCTTCAAGATGTTTGATGCCCCTGTCGTCGAGGACTTTCTTCACGGCTTCAAAGGAAGCGGGATCGGTGATTACCTCGTATTCATTATCATCATCGCTTTTGACATCTTCCGCTCCGGCTTCCAGAGCAATTTCCATCAAAGAATCTTCGTCAATGACCTTTTTGTCAATAACAATACTTCCTTTTTTCGAGAACATCCAGGCCACGCAGCCATTCTCTCCAAGATTACCGCCGTGCTTGGAGAAAATATGTCTTATTTCAGCGACGGTTCTGTTCTTGTTGTCCGTCATCACCTCCACCAAGACAGCCGCCCCGCCCGGTCCATAACCTTCATAAGTAACTTCTTCATAGTTGTCCGCACCCTCGCCGCCGCCGATGCCTTTTTTGATCGCCCTTTCGATATTGTCTTTGGGCATGTTTTCTTCCTTGGCCAGCATGACAGCCTGTCTGAGCCGCGCGTTCCCTTCGATGTCACCGCCGCCCAGTTTTGCCGCGAGGGTTATTTCCTTGATAATCTTGGTAAAGATTTTACCCCTTTTAGCATCTATTGCACCTTTTTTCCTTTTGATCGTGCTCCATTTAGAATGGCCGGACATGTTTCCTCTCCTTCATGAATTTCCTTTTTTTCCTTAACACAAGGCCATCGGCTTGTAAAGTTGTCCTCCGCGTCGCAGAAAAGTCACCCCCCCCGGATGAACGAAATCTATAAAACAGGTCAACAAAGATGCGATTAACCCGTAATTGATTTCAACCGCCCTTGCGCGGCCTTGCTGAAAGCGGATTGAGCCCGGATCAGCTGATCATAAATCACGGCGGTCCTTCAAGTTGACGAGAACAATCATTACCCCTGGGATGGGATGTTTGTTGATGACATGCCATCTTCAGACATCATTCCATCCTCCTGTCCCATTTCCAATCCCGCACAAAAGCCCATCCGGATGGATGGGCTTTTTCTAAACATTGACCATTTTCAAAATAATCCTGGCCCCGCGAGTTGCTATGTGCGGTTTTTAGATTTTTGTCCAAAACTCTTAACCCAGTACCCGAAAAAACCGCAGGATTTCTTTTTTCGTCAAATATTTCGGATTTTTCAAAACCTTTCTTTAAAAAAGTTTTGATGTTACTGCGCTGAAAATCCTCCGTCGACAGGGAAAATGCCTCCGGTGATATAGTTGGAGGCCTTGGATGCCAAGAAAACGGCCAGACCCTTGACGTCATCCTCCTCGCCGTACATTTTGAGAGGAATCGCGGCAACAGTCAAATCCAGAATCGGCTTCATCTCCGGCTTGAACAAATGCCCCATCATGTCGGTTTTGAAGAATCCGGGCGCAATGCAGTTCACATAAATTTTGTAACGGGCCAACTTCAAAGCCAGAGTTTTAGTCAGACCTTCCACCGCAAACTTCGATGGATTGTAGGCCACAGCTGGATGTTCTTCCTCATTGGATCCCCTCGATCCGTAGATGGAAGATATGTTGATGATCTTTCCTCCGCCCTGCTCTTTCATAATCCGTGCGACCTGCTGGGAAAGAATCCAGACCCCTCTTACGTTGACGTCAAAAATCTTTTCCCATTTGTCCAGAGGATACTCCAGCGTCGGCGCCCCCCAGGTCAATCCCGCGTTGTTCACCAACACGTCAATCCTGCCGAATTTATCCATGGTTTCCTTGACCAACTTGTCAATATCCTCTTTCTTGGCCATATCGCACTGAACCGCCATGGCCTTGACGTTAAGTTTCTCCAATTCCTGCACTTCTTTTTCAAGATTTTGCAGTTTGCGGGAAGCAATCACCACATCGGACCCTGCTTCCGCCAAGCCGGTGGCAATAAATTTTCCGATACCTCTTCCGCCGCCGGTAACGATGGAAACCTTACCTTTTAAATCAAATAAATCCTTTACATGCATTTTTAAACTCCTTTTTTAATGTGTTTTGTGATTTTCCGCTGTCAATTGAAAACTTTCTGGGGCGAGCATCAACATGAAACAACGTGTTTCGCAGGAACGTTCTTATCTTTGTGTCCAATTATGGATTATAGGTATTATTGGAAGCGGCCGGAACAACCAAGTGGATGTGCCTCCTGGCCAGCATCAAAACCGGAGCGCTCCAATCTCTACCCGAACCGTCAAGGGCAACCAACTCCACATTCAGCAAAACAAGAAATTCCTGATCGTTTCGGTTCAGATAATCGGAAATCCTGCTCCGATAACCCTCCTGCGGCAATGTTACATCCCCTTCCACACGATAACGGTCAGTCTCAATCACGATTCTTTCTCGCCTTACTTCCGCAACGGGCATTAAAAGCTCCCCCTCGCTTAATGAATTCAATTCTTTTTCAACAAACAAACCCGTTTCATACAGTACAAAATTCTCGTGTGGGAATTATATTGGATTCAAAAAAGCATGTCAATTGAATATTTAAGTAAAATTAAGATATTGTATTCTTTCGCCGGCCAGTCATCCCAATATTTTTCAGCAATCATCCCTGCCATGCGAACCCGACCGCAAAAGACATCTGCCCGCATCTTCGCCTTGCGTTATAGCCTGTTGAAACGCACGAACAAAACCGTTTTGGTTATGACAGGAATTTTTTTAACTCCGTCCGTTTATTTGTTCGCTGAAAGGCAATAGTGATTTTCCCGAGCCCACTTCAATCCTCTACACAACCCCAAATCACAGGATTTCCGCAGATCAGCACAGCCGGATGAACGATTTTCCCGAACCAAGGCAATCATTCCCCTGTTCAGGAATGCTTCCGCATAATCCGGCTTCAGCCGGATGGCTCTGTCATATTCGTCAAGAGCCTTCTGATATTCTTTTATCGCAAAATGGCTGTTTCCTTTTGCGACGTGAAAATCAGCTCGGTCAGATGTCAGCGACAGGGCTTTTTCAAGGCTTTTCAGGGCCAAACGATATTTTTTCAACTGATGGTACGTCAATCCTGCGTAATAATAAGATTCCGCATAATCGGGCTGTACTCTTATCGCCTGCCTGCAGTCCTGAAGCGCTTTCTCATACTGGCCGATCCGGTAATACACGGATCCCCTGCAGTTGAAACTGTTGGCATAAGCCGGCTTGATGCGTATAGCTTCTTGACAATGTTCAATGGCTTGTTGAATCTGGCCCTCATTTTCAAGGGCAACGCCCAAACAAATATGGGCCATATAATTGTCGCTGGTAACACTTAAAGCATGATGAAACAGAATCTTATCATTTTTCCAGTAGCCACACTGCCTCCATGACAAGAAGGCCATCATCATCAAAAACAGCACAACGCCAATACGCAAAATCCTTTTGGCGGAGTTGTTTCGGAAAAAAGGAGGCACTCCCCAGGCCAAAATAATTCCGACGCCGGTCAAAGACAGATACGTGTAACGATCCGCCATGGCGTGATTTCCAACCTGCATTATACCGAGAAACGGCAATATGGTGATGCAATACCAAAACCACCCCACAAAGAAATACGGATGACGCTTCCTCATCATCAGTGCCGACATCGTCGTTATCATGAGGAGCCCAAGCGCCCCGATAACTTTCCATGCCGGAATACTCTCCGGGAAAGGATAAAATACAGTCAAGTCAACGGGAAAAAACGCTTTTTGCAAATAGATAAAAAAGCTGACAACCGCATTGGCCATCCGTTTAGGCCAGGGGAAGTGATGTACGGACGGTTGAACCCAAACCGTGATCAGGACAAAAACGAACGTTAAAAGCAAAAAAATCGCCTTTTCCCTGAACTGCCGTTTGAAGAAATTTAAATACGATTTCTCGAGCGAAAAACGATGGAGCGGCCAATAATCGAGCAACATCATAACGAAAGGAAGCGTGATAATGCTGGATTTGCTCATTAAACCCAGCGCAAAAGAGAAGACAACCAACAGATAGCGCTGAATATTTTGATTTTTTGTGTAATAAACATACAAGCATAAAGTTAACATCCAGAAAAAAGCGCTCAAAACATCCTTTCTTTCAGCAATCCAGGCAACCGATTCCACATGGAGGGGATGAAAAGCAAAGAAAGCGGCTACAAAGGTGCTTTTCCCGATTGCTCCAGTGAGGCGATGAAAAAGGCAAAATAAAAGCATCGCGCTCATGATATGAAAAATCAGATTGGTCATGTGATAGCCGCCGGCGTTCAGACCGAAGAGCTGATAATCCAGCATCAGAGAGATCCATGTCAGGGGATGCCAAAATTCGGCGTGAGTCGTGCTTAACGCCCAACGAATGCTTTCCCATGTTATTCCCGAATGGATAGGATGATTTTTGATGACGTAAACAGGATCATCCAAATTAATAAAACCAAACTGACTCACCTGCCAGAAAACGGCAAGCGTGACCGCCGCCAAAACGACATAGGCCATCTTAACTTTTTCCGCCGGATTCATTTTAATCTTGCATAACATGACGTTTTTTTATCATATATCCGCTTGGACGTCGCTTTTTTTTTTCACAAAGCGCAATATCAATCATCCAAAATGATTCTGATCTTCACCCTTTGCTTATGGCGATACTGAAAAATTCTTTGGCATGGAGAAATTTACGGGAAATATTAAAAAAGGGTAAGGTCTGAAACCCTCACCCCATCATCTTCATGGTAGGCGGTGCTGGGATTGAACCAGCGACTTCTACCGTGTGAAGGTAGCACTCTCCCGCTGAGTTAACCGCCCTTTTTAGGGTTTCTTCTATAACTTAAAGAAAATCCTATTTCAAGGGGAAATATTGCGCTGGCCTGTCGTGTCGGCATTTTTTTTTCTTTCTGAATCCCGTTTTCGCTCAAAATTTTCCTCAACGGAAAGAGGGGGCAATTCCTCCGCCGTCCCTGTCGAGGGGACGACGGAAGAATTGAATAGAGGTGTTATAGCTTTTTTTCAAAAGCTAGGAAGGGGCTTATTTAAGCATTTCAAATATACCGGCAGCGCCCATACCACCGCCGATGCACATGGAAACGATGCCGCGTTTCGCTTTTCTGCGCTTCATTTCATGGAGCAACTGCGCGGTCAGCTTGGCTCCCGTGCATCCCAGCGGATGACCCAAAGCAATCGCACCGCCGTTGGGATTGATGTCTCCGGCATTGAGGCGATCTTCAAGGCACAGTTCCCGAATGCAGTAAAGCGCCTGAGAAGCAAAGGCCTCATTAATCTCGAAGACATCGATATCTTTCGTCGTCAAGCCGGCAAGCTTGAGCACTTTGGGAATCGCGTGTCTCGGACCCACGCCCATCTCTTCCGGCTTGCAACCGGCCACCGCGTAATGCGTCAGTTTGGCGATGGGCTTCACACCGATGGCTTTCGCCTTTTCCTTTGTCATGACCAGCGTAAAGGCCGCCCCGTCCGTCATTTGCGAAGAGTTGGCCGCCGTGCAGTTCCCCCCCTGCTTGAAAGGAGATTTCAATTTGGCCATATCCTGAAGATTCACCGGCCATCTGACGCCGTCATCGGTATCGAACACAAATTCCGTGCGGATGCGTTTTCCATCCTTGTCCTTTTTGTATTTGTAAGCAGTTACCGGAATAATCTCTTCTTTGAATTTCCCGGCTTGAATCGCTTCATAGGCCCGGCGGTTGCTTTCCATCCCGAATTTATCCATATCTTCGCGGGAAATTCCGTAATTGGCCGCCACGTTTTCCGCCGTATTGCCCATATTCATGTAGACATTGGGCATGGTGGCATAATCCCAATCGGGATTGGGACGAAAGATTCCGCCGCCCATGGGAATGTGGGTCATTGATTCCACGCCGCCGGCGATGATGACATCCGACCAGCCGGCGCGGATTTTCGCCGTAGCGTCCGCAATGGCCTGCAATCCCGAAGAGCAGAAGCGGTTGATGGTCATGCCGGAAACCGGCTCCGGCAACCCGGCGCCAACCGCCAGAATTTTACCAAAATTCATGCCGCATTCCGCCTCGGGAAAGGCGCAACCGACAATGAGGTCATCCACATCGGCGGGGTTCAGTTCCGGAACTCTCGCCAGCAGTCCCTTGATCACCTGGACACCATAAACATCGGCGCGGGTTTCAGCCAGACCGCCTCTTTTATATCTTCCACCAGCACTCCTTACGGATGCGACGATTACAGCTTCACTCATGATATTTTCCTCCTTACAGGCATTAGTTTATGTTAAATGACGAAGGTGCAAAGCCAAAAGCCCGCACCTTCGGGCACAGTTTGTTTAGTTGCGCAGGGGCTTGCCGGTTGTCAACATGGCATTGATTCTATCCTGCGTCTTCTTTTCTCCGCAGAGGCTCATGAAGGCTTCTCTTTCCAGATCCAGCATTTCCTGTTCCGTCACCCAAGTTCCCTCCGCACAAGTGCCGCCGCCTAATACATGGGCGACCTTCATGGCGATATGCGCGTCGTAATCTGAAGCATACTTGCCGGCCTTCATATTGCCGATAATCGCCGCCGCCACTCCCTTCAAGTTTTCGCCCATGACCGGGATCAACGCGGGTTTGGGCGGTTTGTAGAACTTGGCCAGACCCAGAACGATCTGTTTGGCTTCATAAATCTGCATATCGCGGCTCATGTTAATCGCACAGTTCGTGCGGATGAAACCGAGTTCCTGGGCTTCCTGAGCGCTGGTGGCGACTTTCGCCGTGGCAATATTTTCAAAAGCCTTGCCGTAATGATACTGCATGTTCAATCCGGCTTCCACCACGCCTGCGGGAATGCCTTCCGTCATGCGTATCGCCAGTTCCTTGCAGCCGCCGCCCGCGGGAATGACGCCGACGCCGACTTCAACCAACCCCATGTAGGTTTCGCCGTTGGCCAGACAATAATCCCCATGCATGGAAATTTCACATCCGCCGCCCAAGGCCATGCCGGCGGGAGCCGTCACAACGGGCTTGGGCAGATACTTCATCTTCATGTTGGCGTTCTGCAGGGCGGCAACCATTTTTTCCAGCTCATCCCATTGCCCCTGCTGGATGGCGATCAGAACAGCGAAGATATTGGCACCGGCGGAGAACATCCGCTGGTCATGGTTGGCGACAACCATCCCCGCAAAATCTTTATTCACGATGTCGCAAGAATCCGATATCATCTGAATCATGTCCGCATCAATCGCGTTCATCTTGGTATGGAATTCCAGACAGACGACACCGTCGCCGATGTCCACCAGCGTTGCGGCCACGTTCTCTTTCACAACCTTCTTTCTTTCCTTGAGACTTGGCAGGAAGATAATTTTGGGATTTTCTTCCAGCTTGACATAGCCCTTCTTTTCAAAATCATAATAATATTTCGTTCCATCGGCATCTTTTTTGTAGAACGATGCGCAACCTTTGGCCAGCATCTCTTCGACTTTGGCCGGAACTTTCTTGCCGAGTTTTTTCATTACGTCGACCACTTCCTTGACGCCGATCGCATCCCAGGATTCGAAGGGTCCCAACTGGTGATTATAGCCCCACTTCATGGCATTATCGATTTCAACGATTGTATCGCAGATCTCGGGAACACGGTTGGCCGCGTAGATGAAGTTGTTGCACAGATACTCCCGAAGGTAATCGGCTGCAGCATCCTGACCGTTGAAAGCCACCTTCATGCTGTTGGCAACGCCGAAATCCACCCATTTCTTGGCTTCAGAAATTGATTCAAACTTCGGTTTTTCAGCCACTTTGTATTCCATGGTTTTCCAGTCAAGAGCGTATTTGACGTTCTTCCCGTTCTCATCCTTGACTTTCTTATAGAAACCGCCCTTTGTCTTGTTGCCCAGCCATTTGTTGGCCATCATTTTGCCTTGGAAATCAAGGGGCAGGAAAGTGTCACGGCATTCATCATCGGGCACGGCGTCGTATAAATTTTTGCTGACGTGCGCGCCGATATCCAAGCCGACAAGATCCATCGTGCCGAAAATGGCCGTGCCGGGACGTCCCACGACTTTGCCGACAATGGCGTCCACTTCCTCGATTTTCATTCCCTTCTCGACCATCACTTTCTGGGCATTGCACAAATCGTAAACGCCGATGCGGTTACCGATGAAATTGGGAACGTCCTTGCAAATTACAACACCTTTGCCCAGAACCTCTTCGCCAAACTTTTTCATGAAGGCGACGATTTCCGGATCAGTTTCCTTGCCGGGAATGATTTCCAGCAATTTCATATAGCGGGGGGGATTGAAGAAATGGGTCCCCAGAAAACGTTTTTTCAGCGACGGACTGAAATTCGCGGAAATGTCTTTAATCGGAAGACCGGAAGTATTCGTCGAGACGATGCAGGTCGGCTTGACCACTTTCTCGACTTTTGCAAAAAGTTCCTGTTTGATTTTCAGATTTTCGACCACCACTTCGCAGACCCAATCGCAATCCGCCAGTAATTTTAAATCGTCCTCGAAGTTGCCGGTTTTAATCATTGACGCGTTTTTCTTTGAATAAAAACTCGCGGGTTTTGACTTGACCGCAGCCGCCAAACCGTTTTCTGCAAAGCGGTTGCGCCACGCCGGGCTTTTTTCGGTTAAACCTTTTTTCTTATCATCCTCCGTAAGTTCAAAGGGAATGATATCCAGCAAATAACACTCAATGCCGGCATTCGTTAAATGGGCAGCGATATTCGCCCCCATCACTCCCGCGCCTAAAACGGCCGCTTTTTTGATTTCCAATGACATGACTTTCCTCCTTTGCCTTTCTTAAAGCTATTGGCTGACTAAAATATTCATCAATACTATTTCAAGCCCTTGACGAATACCTCCAATGCTGACTTAATCGTTGCGTTAATTTTATCTTTCCTTCTTTCCTTGCTGCCGAAAAAAATGAATAAAGAAACAACTCCGTTGAGCAAACCCCAGATGGCGTTTTGATTCTGCCTGATGTTTATCTGCGGCGAAAACTCACCTGACTCTACGCCCTTTTCCAGTATTTTGCCAATAATATCTATTGACCGAGCGTTTGCTTCCAGAATCCGGGCATTGAGTTCCTTTGATAAATTCATCCGATCCGGATGAAGCATAAAGGTCATCAATATCCTGAACAATTCTCCTTCGTTGAGAAAGAAATCGACATAAATTGTTGAGAACTCTTCCAATAATTCGAGCGCAGAACCTTTCTTTTCAAACAACACAGAGGCGATCTGATAAAAATTATCGATATCATTGAGAAGAATTTGCGCATAAATTTCTTCTTTGCTGTTGAAATAAAGATAGATGGAACCCTTTCCCAACTCCGATATTTTTGCTATTTCATCAACGGTGACTTTATTAAATCCCTTCTTGAAAAACAGGGTCCGCGCAGATTTGAGAATTAATTTTTTGCGATTATCCTTTTCCTTTATTCTGCGTTCGTGAAGTCCCACAGCTCTTAATTCTCTCTTATTATGACATTTTCTAAATAACGGTCAATAACTGACCATCAGTCACGACATTTGTAAAACAATCTTTTCTCAATGTCAAGGAAAAATAAAAATTATTTTTATTAAGGAATTAAAAAGAGGCTCACAAGATCGTGATTATTCAACTTTTTGTATTCATTGAATAATTTATTTTAAAGACCAAAGGCACAAACTGTTTTATGGATTAATAATCACCATCTTGCTTTTTTGCCTGTAATTGCGAGGCAATTTTTAAATTCGTCTGGGCGTTCTTATCGCCGGGACTTATTTTCAGCGCCCGTCGGAAATATTGGATGCCTTCTTCTACTCTCCCGTTCTGAACAAGCGCCACTCCAAGGTAGTTATAGGACTCGATAAATTCAGGCTTGATCTGAATACTTTTTGAAAAATAACGGACAGCCTCATTGAATTTTTTCTCCTCAAAACAAAGAACACCCAAATTGTGATAAGCCTCGGCCGCATGGGGATAAATTTTCGTCGCCTGCTGAAAGCTCTCTGAAGCCTCACGGCGTCTTCCCATAATTTTCAATATAAGACCCTTATTGTTGAACGCCTGCCAACACATGGGATTCGCGCTAATCGCTTTTTCGTAAAAAGATAACGCCTCTTGATATCTTCCTTTTTTGCCCATCTCCTGACCCAGCGCCTGGTAGGCAATATAATTGTTTAAATCCTTCTTTACAGCATCTTGAAATATCGTTTCCGTATCGGTCCATTGACCGATCCGATGGGATGCCGTCGAAGCTAAAAGAAAAACCGCCAAAGCAAAAGCGGTCAAAAAAATTTTCCGTAAAAAAAGTTTGTCCGCCGCAAGATGGTTCGCACCCCAGACAATGACAATAAACAGGCCGATGAAAGGCACGTAAGCATAACGATCCGCCATGGCCTGCAGACCGACTTGATAAATTCCGATCACCGGCACCAAAGTTCCTGCAAACCAGAACCAGCCGACAAAACAATACGGGATTTTTTTCACATACAGCAGCACAAAAAAGGTAATGGCCAGCAACACCAAAATTGAAATTGAGAATTGAGAAAACGTGGTTCTGGAAAAGGGATAGAAAACAGAAAGATCAACCGGCCAGAACATCTTTTTGATATAGGCAACATAAGAAAACACGACATTGAAAAGCCTATCCATAAAGGGCCAGGAGGCAAAATCCTGGGCGTTTTGGGTGTATTCTGAAGCGTATATCGTCATATAAATCGACAACGCCGTCAGCGCAAACAGAGGAATTTTTTCGGCAATCAGAAAAGATGTTTTTCTCTTCCCCGCCCATCCGGCAAACGGACTTTGTGCCTCCATCGCCGGATTGAAAAACGTCCGGTTCAAAGGCCAGTAATCCATCAACAGCAAAACAAACGGCAACGTCACCAGCATGGGCTTGGACAAAAGACCCAACACAAAACTCACGCATACCCAAACGTACCGCTTCCAACCGGGATTCCTCACGTACGCCACATAAAGCAACATCGTCAAAATCCAGAAAAACGTGCTCAAGACGTTCTTCCGCTCCGCAATCCACGCCACCGACTCCACGTTCATCGGATGAACCGCAAACAGCACCGCCACAAAAGCACTGCGCCAAACCGCGCCTGTCATACTGCGCAGCAAAACGAAAAGCATCACCGAATTCAAAAGATGAAAAATCACATTGCTCCAGTGATGGCCGCCGGCACGCAAGCCGAACATTTGCCAATCCAGCATATGGGACATCATGGTCAACGGATGCCAGTGGCCCGTGTGGAAATCATAAAATGTTTTTCTAATGCTCTCTAGCGATATGCCGTTTTGAATTCTGAAATTATCATAAATATAGAGTTGATCGTCGTAACTGATGAATTCATAATGCTGCACCGGCCAGTACAGAACAAGAATAAACGCCGCAAGAATTAAAATAACGACAATTGATTTTTTTTGATTTTCTTTTTTTTCAAAAAGCATAAGAGGTGCTCTATAAAATCAGATGATAAAATTTCTTCGACACATTAATCTTCCCATTCAATGAATTTCGTTATTAAACTCGGATAAAGCAATCTGCAGATTTTTTTGCGCCGGAAAATAATACGGATCAATCTGCAATGCCTTTTTCAAATATTTTATGGATTCGGCAATCTCCCCTTTTTTCAAAAAAGCGACGCCGAGATTATTATAGGATTTCACGTACTCGGGATTGGCCGCAACCGCCTTGAACGAATACGCAATGGTTTTATCCCAATCTTTCTCGTCCAAATAAAACTGTCCAAGATTGTGATAGGCGTCGGCAAAGAACTTGTTCACCGCTATGGCCTTCTCAAAGTTTTTCAGGGCTTCCTCCTTTTTGCCCATCGCCAACAAGACAAGTCCCTTATTGTTATAAGCCATCGAAGAGCGCGGATCCAAACGGATGGCAATATCGTTGTAGGCCAGTGCGCGGTCATGCTTTCCCTGGCGTGCAAACTCCAGAGCCAGCACCTGATAGGCCATGTAGTTGGAGGGATTTTTCCTGACGGCATCTTCAAACAACGTCGTTGTGTCCGCCCAGATTTTGACCTGTGCACGGGCAGCGACCGAAAAAACGGCAATAACGAGAACCGCTGCAACAGCCAAGTACTTCTTCAGAAAAGGATTCTTCGTGCCCATATCGTGTCCGGCCCATGCCATTGCCAGGAACAAACCGATAAAAGGTACATAAACAAATCTGTCCGCCATCGCGTACGGTCCGTTCTGAACAATGCCGATGACGGGAACCAAAGTGCCCAGATACCAAAACCAACCCACGGCGCCATAGGGAATTTTCCGGACGTATCGACATACAAAAAGGGTTAGAATAAGAATCCCCGCGATGGCCGAAACAATTTGAACGGTTTGCTGATGAACGAAGGGATAAAAAACCGCAAGATCCTGTGGCCAGAACAACTTTTTCATATAGGAAACATAGGCATAAAAGGCGTTTCCCAATCGATCAGACAAGGATACTTCTTCCAAACCGACCAGCGAATTGATTCGGCGGGCGCAATACAATGTTATGGCAACGGAAACGATCGTCAGCGCAAACAGAGGAATTTTTTCGGCAATCAGAAAAGATGTTTTTCTCTTCCCCGCCCATCCGGCAAACGGACTTTGTGCCTCCATCGCCGGATTGAAAAACGTCCGGTTCAAAGGCCAGTAATCCATCAACAGCAAAACAAACGGCAACGTCACCAGCATGGGCTTGGACAAAAGACCCAACACAAAACTCACGCATACCCAAACGTACCGCTTCCAACCGGGATTCCTCACGTACGCCACATAAAGCAACATCGTCAAAATCCAGAAAAACGTGCTCAAGACGTTCTTCCGCTCCGCAATCCACGCCACCGACTCCACGTTCATCGGATGAACCGCAAACAGCACCGCCACAAAAGCACTGCGCCAAACCGCGCCTGTCATACTGCGCAGCAAAACGAAAAGCATCACCGAATTCAAAAGATGAAAAATCACATTGCTCCAGTGATATCCGCCGGCGTTTAATCCGAAGAGGGGATATTCAAAAAGAAACGAAAGCACTGTGAGGGGATGCCACAGTCCCGTATTTAAACTCGTGAACGCGTCTTTGAGGCTTTTCGATGTGATGCCGTGTTGGATGCGGAAATTATCCGCGACATACACCTGATCATCGAAATTAATGAAGCCGTAGTGCTGCACCGGCCAATAAATCACCAGGACGAGGGCAATCAATACAACGGCGGCCAACCAGGAATGTCGCCGCCGCAAATCGGTTTTCACGGGCACAAGAACTCCTTCGATCCGCTGTTTGTTCTCTTCCATGAACGAAGCATGACATCATCAAATAAACTTTATCCGTTTCAATGCGAACAAAACCATCTTCAGCAACAGCCAACCGTGCTTCCAGCGGCTGATGTTGGTTGCGCCGTAGGTGCGTTCCCGATAACGGATGGGCACTTCCGCAATTTTCAGATTGAGCTTCGCGGCGCCGAACAGCAAATCAAAATCGCCGAACGGGTCGAAATCGCCGAAGTATGAACGGTTGGCGGCGATTTTTTCGTAATCTTTTTTCCACAGCACCTTCGTTCCACACAGCGTATCCTTGATGGGTTGCCCCAGCAGCCATGAAAATACCATGCTGAAAAATTTATTGCCCAGAAGATTGAAAAAGCGCATGGCCTCTTTTTCCATCGGATACACCAGGCGCACGCCGTTGACGAACTCAGCTTTTCCACCGGCTATCGCTTCGTAAAAGCGCGGCAGATCTTCCGGCGGAACGGTCAGGTCGGCATCCAGGATCATCAGGATATCACCTGCCGCCTCCTGGAATCCCAGGCGCACCGCATCCCCCTTGCCCCGGCCCTTTTGACGGATGAGTCTTGCCGGAAGCCGGGGATTTTCCCGAATTGTTTTTTCGATGGCCGCAAAGGTATCATCCAAAGAGCCGCCTTCCACAAAGATGATTTCTGTTTCACGGCCCATTTTGGGGACCCGTTCCATGATTTTCGGAATGTTGCCGGCTTCGTTGCGTGCGGGAACAACAACCGACACTTTCGGCGGTGTGCTTTCTTCCAACACACGGACATTGGGCCTCGCAACAAGAAAATGCGTCAACGCGAAAATCCTGAAAGGCCAAAGTTTCACCAGAAAACGGTTCAGAAAAGCGTCGAGAACGGGCGTGCGGACGGGCCAGAGAATCTCTTCTTTGCGGCTGATCACCTCGCAGTCGGCAAGCGCCAGCATCCCCGTGATGTCCTCCACCGTCAGCCAGTTCTGCAAAAGAAGGGGCTTGGCAAAGCCCAATTTTCTGACCGCCGCCAGCGGCAACTCCCACAAACGGCTGTAGAAATTGATGATGATGCGCGAACGCGGCGCGGCCAGTCGCGACGCTTTTTCCAAAACGGTCTGCACATCCCACAGCTCGTTGACCACGTCCGATAAAATCACGAAATCAAACGTTTCCCCAAGTTCGAGTTCTTGGGCGTCCGCGCAGATGATTCGCAGCTGCGGATGCCTCCGGCGCGCCTTTTCAACCATGACCGGTGAAAAATCCACGCCGACGCCGCAGGACGGCTCCAGGGCGGCAAGCAAATCGCCGCTTCCGCAGCCGATTTCAATGACTCGCTGACCGCGCGGAACCAGAAACCGCATCACCTCCACTAATCTTCGGTGATAATAAGCACTCCATCTGCTCCACTGGTCAAGATTTTCAGCAAGCTTGTTCCAGTGATCTATCCGTTCTTTTTTGTAAGAAAAATATTCTGTCTTGCCCGAGGGCAGTTCTTCCCTTTCCACAAATCAGGCCTCTTTATGATTTTGCGTTCAATAAAGACTTTTTACAATTTATTTTCAACCTTTTTTCTCACGAAAATCACACTGATCTGATCAGAATAAACAGCCTCCCAATCCTTTGCGCGGTTCATCAACCGGTGCGCAGCGGTGTTTGCCTTCAACAGAACCGCATCATGCGGATATTTTTTCAAAAAGACATCCCAACCTCTTCTTCCAGAAGAAAAAGCAAAATACTCCTGACAAACGTCTTCCCGATATGCCGTTTCATAACGTCCGTCGATGGCCACACGAAAGTCCCGATGACAGCACCACAGGATATACTCGCCCCAGTCAAAGTGGCACAGCAGATTTCCTCTGATCTGGTTTGACTTCAGCCAGGCCAGCGCCTTGATGGGATAGGCATCCGACGAAACAAAAAACCTGAAGGTGGGAATGACATGAATCTGCCGCACCGGATAGCAATACAAATAGACGGCGACCAACAGTCCTGCAAAAAAAACCGGGAAAACATGCGCGGCAAGCCGCAACCCTCTTTGTTCCATGGCGCCGAAAATTTCCGTCAGCCACAAGGGCAGGTAAGCGCCCAGCACCAATCCGAAAAAGACATTATGGCGTACATGCACAAAACCCAAGTATGTCACAACACACACAACCAATATTTCCGTGATGTTTTTTTTCTTGAGAAAAATCAAAATCGCCAGGCCAAAAAAACCGGCAACGAGAAACAAGGACACAGGAAAAACATAAACGCCGGATTTCAAAGCTTTGATGGCCGAATACCACTCGGTGATGTCGGCCCGCTCAAGAAATACGGCGTGAACGGTATATATCCAATAATCGAACCCGTAAGGATTAATCAGTGTAACCGACAGGGAGAGAACCCCCCACAGGAAATAAGAAACGGCCGTTTTTTCGCGCGCCAGCAAGCCCCCAAGCCCGTATAAAAAAATCACGCCCAAGCCAGAGACAAATCCGCCGTGGACATTGCACCAAACAACCATCATCACCGGTAGCCAGCGCAAGAGCGACGCCTTTCCGGAATTTCTCACGCTTTCCAAAATATAGATGGTCAGCGCAAAGAAGAAGAAGGTGAAAATCTGAGCCCTGACCGGAACATAGCCGAAAGAAATCAAAATCATCACAAAAACCAAGGTTGCCAGAGCAAAGCCCTGACGTCCGCCCCTTTTGATGGCGGTCGCGTAGACCAGACAGATCGTGACCACAGCCAGCACGTATTTCAGAAATTGCAAGCTGGCCGGGCCAAAATATTTCTGAAGACCGAAAAAAATAACGCCGGTCAGCCATTCATGGTATACCCATAAGGGCTTGGTCGGCGTGTAGGCAAAGACGTCCTGATACGGAAAAAATCCTTCTTCCCAAAAAACGCGGCCGAACGAAAGATATCCCCACAAATCATAGTCGGCCAAGCCTTTGTTGAACAAAACCACAAAAAAAAGATAAAAACCCATGCCCAGAATCAGGCCGGCAAGCACCCGCATCAGCGCTCTGAAGGGAAAAAATTGCTTCGTCATGCAATCAAAGAATCAATTCAACCATGTCCTTTATTCGTCTGATTCGGATTATTCAATGTCTCTGCGTCAAAATCAATAACTTTTTCCGCGAGGAAAATTCATCCGGCAGGATTGGATTGACACGCCTGTTTATTCTTGTTAATGAATTTCATAAACTTAAGCGGCCCCCGGCCGCTCTTGTCGGTGCTTTGCCCCCATGACAACGCAGAAAAACGATTCATATTCCAAATGGCTTTCTTTTTTTCTCGGCATCTCGATTTGCGCGATTTTGGCCACCGAATTTATCTTAAATCTGACGCCGCCCATTTCCCGCGACGCCCTCATTCACCATCTGGCCATCCCCAAACTATGGCTGAAGCACGGCGGCATTTATGAAATCAAATGGGCGGGCTTTTCCTATTACCCGATGAATGTGGATTTGCTTTATCTGTTCCCACTTTACCTGAACATGGATTTTTTGGCCAAGTTCATTCACATGGCCTTTGGACTCGGCACCGCGGGGCTGATTTATCTTTATCTGAAAAAAAGATTCGGCAACCTCGCCGGGCTTCTGGGCATGGTGATTTTTTTGAGCACCCCGATCATTGTGCGTCTCTCCACCCAGGCTTATGTTGATCTGGGATTGATCTTTTTCACAACGTCAAGCCTCCTGGCCTTCATCCGCTACCGCGACAGCCGATTTTCGGAATCGAAATGGCTTCTTGTTTCGGCAGCGGCCATGGGGCTGGCGCTGGGAACGAAATACAATGCTTTGATCGCCTGGTTTTTTATCACGGCGGCCATTGTCTTTGTTTACGCCAGAGAAACGCAAAACCAGCCGCGGGCCCTGCGGGCCGGCTTGATCTTCTTTGCCGTGTCTCTTCTTATTTTCTCGCCGTGGCTCATCAAAAACTGGCTCTGGACGGGCAATCCGTTTTTCCCTCTCTTCAGGGGATGGCTGTCCCTCGGTCATTCCCCGGCGCAGGAGGGAATTTACTCCGTCGTTTCGGGGGGCGCCTCCCGGGGAATCTTTCAGACGCGGGAGATGCTCTACGGAGAGCATTTCTGGCAGAGCCTGCTTATTCCTGTTCGGTATTTTTTCCAGGGACAGGACAACAGCCGCCAATATTTTGACGGCGTGCTCAATCCTCTGCTCCTCTTGTTGCCTCTTTTTGCCTTTGCAAAAAAAGATTTTCAACACGACAAAATGCTCTTCGCGACTTTCGCCGTCTTTTTTCTGCTGACCGCCACGTTTCTCGACCAGACCAGAATCCGCTACATTTTGCCGGTGGTTCCCGTTGTGGTCATTCTGTCTGTGATGGGCCTGGTGAACATTTTTGAATGGGGCGGAAAGCGCCCGCCGGTTTTAAAAAACATCATCTATTTGGGGACCGCCGCGGCTTTCATCGCCCTGATGACGCTCAACGGGCTCTACGCGAAAAATTACTATCAGAGTATCAGACCGATGAGTTACGTTCTGGGCAGGGAATCGAAAGATGATTTCATCAGCCGTCACCTTATAGGTTACCCCGCCGTGAAATTCATCAACACCCACACACCCCCAGAGGCCAGAATCCGTTTAATCCTTTTCGCCGGCCGCGGCTACTATCTGGACAGGCCCTACGAAGAAGGGCCCGACTACGGAATGTCCGATATCAAACAAATAGTGGAGCACTGTCAGGATGACGGCGCTTTTCAGAGCTATCTTCAATCCTTAAACTGCACGCATCTGCTTGTGCGGACGGCGCTTTTTGAAAAATTTCTGCGGGACAACTACAACGATCAAACACGGCAACTGCTGGTTCAGCGCATGCAAAACGCCCTGCGGATGATTTTCGATCAGGAAGGATGCGCCGTTTACGAAATCGCCGTAAAAAACAACCTCCGCTGATTCAATTCCAGCCGCGGTCCAGTTTCTGCGGAATCAACGTGCCTTGTTCTTCGAAAGAGAATTTTGAAAGGCATGAAAAAGGCGCATCGCGCCGAAAAGAAGAAAAACTCCGCCCAGCAAAAACATAAAAAAAGCGAAAATCAAAGAGGGGCTTCCCCCGTACATGGGCATGTTCCGGGTTGGCTCTTTTCTGTCAAACCGGATTTCCATGGTATCGCCGACCTTCAGCATATCCCATTGCTGTTTGGTGATGGACCCGGTGGCGCTTATTTTCCCGCCCCCGAAAGGAACAAACCAGTAATCCACGGAATACGCCCCGCTTCCGTCCGACCCCGTCTGGAAATGCTTGCCGGTGATGTGGCCCACCGCCTTTCCCTCATACGCCCGCGCGCGCTGATACTCCGCATAGGCGCCCCAGCTGCCGGACAGAAAAAGCACTCCCACGGCAACGCAAACCAGACTCCAGAAAACAACAGACAGGGAAATCTTCACCCCGCGCTCCTCTCGCGATTTTTTGTATTTTTTCTCACGAAAAAACAAATTTCAACAAATAATTTTGCAAAACCTTTTGCATAAGCATAAAAAAAGGGAGGGTATTCACCCCCCCCCTTTTTTGTAAGCTATTTTCTTGTTACGGAATTGTTGACGGAGTAAGTGTCATCTGACCATTAGAATCAATTGAGACAGTCGCCGGATTGACACCCCATGTGTCAGGACCTTTACAGGTAATCGATCCGCCCGTACCGCTCAAATCTGATGGGGTAGTCGTCACGCCCTGGGTCTGGCTGTAGCCGGCACCTTGTAACGCAGCAAGGCTAATGTCTTCAGCAGAGGGGTTATCAACCGTGTAGGCCACCGACGCGGTATAGGCGTTTTTGCAGTCCGTATTCAGTGTTGAGACATAACCTCTTTTTCTGTACTGGATGAACTGCGGAATGGCGATCGCCGCCAGAATTCCAATGATCGCGATAACGATCATCAACTCGATCAACGTGAAACCTTTCTCACTTTCTGCTTTGCGGAAAATCTTTAACATAACCTACCTCCTTATTTTTTGTTGTTTTGTTGTTAAACCGTTTCTCCAACTTTTTTTCCTGAGCCGGTTTTTTTCTTTTGACTTATGAGTATTCAACTTATATGCCAAGAAGAACATTTTGCTCCATTTTTTTCGTTCATCGACAATTTATCAAATAAAATCAATCGACAATCCTTTTATCCCCAATCTTCGCAGTTGTTTTGTACATACCTTTGTTCTGAAGAAAGCGGGTTTTTTCACCAAATACCCGTAAATTTCACCGCCGCCAATTAATTATTTCCCATCATTATAAAATGTGCTAGTAATGGGCCGAAAAATGAATCGGGAATGATGTAAATGTTTGAAGTAACTATTATAAAATCGTTTTCCGCCGCACACAGCCTTTTCACCGCCGAAGGAGACAGCGAAAAGCTCCACGGCCATAATTTTAAGGTGGAAGTCACGGTAGTCGCCCCTTCTCTCAACCGAAACGGATTGCTGATGGATTTCCGTGACTTGAAAAAACACCTCAATGACGTCCTGGATAAAATGGACCACCGGCATCTCAATGATCTTGATTGTTTTGCCGGCAGGAATCCTTCCGCTGAACACATTGCCCAACAAATAGGCCATGAATTGGCCGGCAAACTCAAGGGCGCCCCGGTGCGTCTTTCCAGGGTAAAAGTCTGGGAATCCCGGGATGCTTTTGTAAGCTACATCCCGGAGGAGTGATTTATTCATGAAGGCATTTTTATGATTGACATACAAAATCAAAAAGATTTCCGAAACATCGACATCAATAAAGTCGGCGTGAAAAACATCAAATATCCGCTCATCGTGCTGGACCGCGCCCGAGGAACACAGCAGGTGAACGCCTCCGTCAACATGTATGTCAATCTGCCCCGCCACTTCAAGGGCACGCACATGAGCCGGTTTGTGGAAGTGCTCAACGAATTCCGCGGGCAAATCAGCATCAAGACCTTCCTAGGCGTTCTGGAAAAAACGCGCCAGAAGCTCCACGCCCAATCGGCGCATATGGAAGTAGAATTCGCCTACTTTCTGGAAAAGACCGCCCCTGTTTCCAACGCCAAGAGTCTGATGGAATACCGCTGTCTTTTCGCCGGCGAAACAAACGGAGAGACAAACGATTTTCTGGTGGGCGTCACCGTTCCGGTCACCACCGTTTGCCCCTGCTCGCGGGAAATCAGCCGATTCGGCGCCCACAATCAGCGCAGCATCGTCACGGTCAAGGTGCGCTTCAAAAAATTTTTCTGGATCGAGGACCTGATAAAATTAGTGGAAGAATCGGCCAGCGGTGAGGTATACTCTCTATTGAAACGGGTGGATGAAAAATACGTGACGGAAAAGGCTTATGAAAACCCGAAATTTGCGGAAGACGTGGTGCGCAGCATCGCCGTAAAGCTCAACCGGGATGAGAATTTCACCTGGTACAGCGTGGAGGCGGAAAATTTCGAAAGCATTCACAATCACAGCGCCTACGCCTTCGTGGAAAAAGGAGAAACCCATGACCGCCGTGAAAAAGAATGATTTCTTCAACCTCTATCATCATGGATTCATCCGCACGGCCGTCTGCATTCCGGAAGTGAGGGTCGCCGATACCGCGTTCAACGCGAAGCACACCTTGCTCTTGGCGCGAAAGGCCGCGGAGGAAAAAGCCCTGTTCGCCATCTTCCCGGAGCTGGGCCTGTCAGCCTATTCCAATGAAGACCTTTTTCATCAGGACGCGCTGCTTGCGGGCGTGCGCGACGCCATCGCCTTTGTCCAAAAGGAATCCGCAAAAATCAACCTGATTTTCGCCGTCGGGGCCCCCCTGCAGATTGACTGCCGTTTGTTCAACTGCGCCGTCGTGTTCTACCGCGGCAAGATCCTGGGCGTGGCCGTGAAATCCTACCTGCCCAATTACCGCGAGTTTTACGAGGCGCGGCAGTTCACGCCGGCCCTGGCCGCGCTGCCCGCAACCATCGAGCTGGCCGGCCAGCGCAACATTCCCTTCGGCGCCGACATCATTTTCGAGGCCGCCAATGTGCGCAATTTCAGATTTTACCTCGAAATCTGCGAGGACCTCTGGGTTACGGTTCCGCCGTCGAGCTTCGCGGCGCTGGGCGGCGCCACGGTCATCGGCAACCTGTCCGCATCCAACATTACCATCGGCAAATCCGATTACCGTCATCAGCTGGCCGCTAACCAGTCCGCCCGCTGCGTGGCCGCCTATCTCTACGCCGCCGCCGGACCGGGGGAATCCACGACGGATTTGGCCTGGGACGGCCACGCGATGATTTACGAAAACGGCAATCTTCTGGCCGAATCCGACCGTTTTTCCCAAAAGCCGCAAATCATTTACGGCGATATTGACCTCGACCGGCTCGCTCAAGACCGGATGCGCCTGACGACATTCGGCCAGAACGCCGCCGCTCATCGGGACCGTGCCGCCTCGCTGCGTCGCGTGCCGTTTGATCTCCATATCCCCAAAGGCCGCATTGCGTTGTCCCGCGAATATCCGCGGTTCCCCTACATTCCGGCGGATCCCGCCAAGCGAGACCAGCGCTGCTACGAAGCTTACAATATTCAGGTTCAGGGACTCGCCAAGCGCCTGCAGGCCTCCGGCATCAAGCACATCGTCATCGGCGTTTCCGGCGGCTTGGATTCCACCCACGCCCTGATTGTCGCAGCCAAAACGGCCGATTTGCTGAACCTGCCGCGTTCAAACGTGAAAGCCTACACGATGCCCGGATTTGCCACCTCCCGGAGGACCTATCAGAACGCCCTGACATTGATGAAGGCCCTCGGCGTGGAATCCAATGAAATAGACATCAGGCCGGCCTGCCTGCAGATGCTCAAAGACATCGGGCATCCGTTTGCCGAAGGCAAAAAGGTTTTTGACATCACCTTTGAAAACGTTCAGGCAGGCCAACGCACGGCGCACCTGTTCCGTCTGGCCAACATGCGCGATGGGCTGGTCGTGGGGACGGGGGATTTGAGCGAGCTGGCTCTAGGCTGGAGCACCTACGGTATCGGCGATCACATGTCGCACTACAACGTCAACGCCAGCGTGCCCAAGACGCTGATTCAACACCTGATCCGGTGGGTGGCCAAAACCGGCCAGTTCTCCGACGATGTGTCCCGAATTCTTCTGGACGTTCTGGAGACGGAAATCTCGCCGGAGTTGATCCCCGGCGAAAAGAACGGCAGGCCCGGTCAGAAAACAGAGGAAACCATCGGCCCTTATGAATTGCAGGACTTCAACAACTTCTACATCACCCGTTTCGGTTATCTGCCGACCAAGGTCGCTTTTTTGGCCTATCACGCCTGGCGCGACAAAACAAAAGGCTCCTGGCCCGACATTCCGGAAGACAAAAGAAACGCCTACACCCTGAAAGAAATCAAGAAATGGCTCTACGTTTACCTGTATAGATTTTTCAAGACCTCACAGTACAAACGATCCTGCGTACCCAACAGCCCCAAGGTGGGATCGGGCGGGTCGCTCTCTCCGCGGAGCGATTACCGAGCGCCCAGCGACAGCGAGGCAACCATCTGGCTTGCGGATTGGAAAAACATTCCGGAGGATAAAAAATGAAGAGGAGGGAAGCCTACAAGGATTTCGACGCCACGGAATTGTTCTGCCCCAGATGCCAAAGAGCGGTGGCCGTCAGGAAAAGACTGCTTTTGGTGCTGCAAGAAGGCGAAAAATACGACTACAGCTGCATCTATTGCGGGACATCCGTGGGTGACAAGCTGGTCAAGGAAAACGGCGATTCAAAAATCATCCTCTGCTGACGGAGGTCATTTCGATTTTTTCTGAAGCGCCTTTTGCAGTTTGTCGGCCAGAAGCCCCGAACCCAGCTTTGCCGAAGCATCTTCAAAAAACACTGAAACGTCCCTGCCTTTTGCTTCTCCGCCGAGGTAGTCCGCCAGCGTTTCCCGGCTGTGCACGTCCTCATGGCAATAAACGCACAGGTTTTCCCAGTTGCTGCCGTCCGGAGGATTGTTGTGATGATTGCCGTCCTTGTGATGCACGGTCAAAAGATGCCGGTTGGCTTCGGTGAACTCCCGGCCGCAGCGGGCGCAGATCAAGCCGTTGAGCGCCAGAGATTTTTCCCGATAATCTTCGCCGACGAGGACTTGCTGCGCCTTTTTCATCTCGCGGACCAAATCCTCCGCGGATTTGGAGGCCTCCGCCGCTGGAGAAGCCGGTTTTCTCTGAACCTTAACGGCACCCCATTTCTTGGAAAACGTCACCTTCCCCATATTACCCCGTTGAAGCCTTTTTCCCGCGTAAAAGGACATCCCAAAAAACCCTGAAGCCCCTGATGAGAGCCACACTATTTCTCAACAGTCTCAAAACGGGCACCCGCGCAATCAGCGGCGAAAGCAAGCCGAGGTTGCCGATGACATCGGTGATCAGCAGGCGCGAACGGGCTGAAGCGTTGGCGATGCTTTGCAGTTTTTGATTCAGGGTATCCGTGGAGCTGTTGAGGTTGGCCGAGATTTCCTCGATGTTCTTCATCACCAGAGGAAGCCGTTGATTGATCGTTTGCAGGGTCATCGAAAGTTCATCGGCCGCGCGCCACAATTTCAGAAGCACTGGGATACAGATGACGGCCACGGCAATCAGGACACTGACCAAAATTTTTAATGCCACGTCAAGATACATGGTTTATCTCCTTGCTTTTGAATTTCCGCAATCCGCCTTTGCGCAAAAAAACGCAGTCAAACTTATTTCGTGCTCTCTTCCCGGTAAGCTTCCAGACCGGCATCAATTGCCTGTTTCAAACGGTTTTTCTGGGTTTCAACGCTTTCGATCCCCTGCCGGGCAATCTCGCTGAGTTTTTCTTCAGCGGCAAGCGTCTGATCTTCTGCCGAGGCTTCAAATTCTTTCAGACGCCCAAGGGCGGCCTCGTAAGCGGCCTTGCTTTTTTCCACTGCTTTTGCGTATTCCTCTTTCGTTTTCACCAAAAGCTCGTCCGCCTTGCGGGCCAAATCTTCTCTGGTCTCCTTGCCGCTTTTGGGCGCAAACAACACGCCCAGAACGGCGCCAATCAAACCGCCGATGAACAGCCCCGTGAGCAAATCGCTGGTTCTCTCCGACATAAAACACCTCCTCATTTTTTTGATGATAATCAGAAAGCGTCAAAGGACGCTCGAGAATCTTTTTTTATCCCTCTCTTCATTTTTGCATAGTATAACATAAAACAACAGGGGGAAGTCCAAAAAAAATTAGGCGCTCACAAAAAGTGAACGCCTAATTATTTTTCCTGCAAACAAATGATGTAAGCAATTATTTAGCGGGCGCGGGAGCCGGAGCAGGAGCAGCTTCGGGAGCCGGAGCCGGAGCAGCTTCGGGAGCCGGAGCCGGAGCAGGAGCTTCAACCTTAGCGGGTTCTGCAGGAGCCTGTTCTTCAGCTTTTTTGCAACCAACGACTGAAAAAGAAGCAACCAACAGCATGGCAACAAAAATGGCAAATACTTTTTTCATTAACGGCTAACCTCCTTTCAAAAATTTTCAGGCCCGACGGACATCGAGCCTATGCATTGATGGCGAAGAATACGCCTTTTTTTTGCCTTGTCAAGAACAATTTTTATAAAAATATCGGGGGGGGGGTACCCTCCTTTTTTCTCTGATCTTCCGGCAAAATTCAGGAAAATCATGTTTCGGAATAACTTTAATATTTACGGAGCTTTATCAATGAACAAGCTTTTTGCGCATTTGCGGTGTTGCCATGATTTTTTTTGTATGCTACTGGATAAAAACTTTTTTCAGCGGATTTCAAATGGATGAAGACTTGTTAAAAATCGGGGAACTCACCGCGCTCATCCGGAAACTGCGTTCGCCGGAGGGCTGTCCGTGGGACAGAAAGCAAAAGAAAGAAGACATCGGCAAATACATCCTGGAAGAAGCCTATGAGGTGGCGGATTCTCTCGCGCAGCAAAGCCCTCAGGCGCTGAAGGAGGAATTGGGCGATTTGCTTTTTCAGATATTGTTTCTGACGGAAATCAGCGCCGAAGAAGGGTCGTTCTCCCTGAACGACGTCGCCGACGAAATCATCCAAAAAATGATCCG